>CANPXK010000009.1 GCA_947585965.1 uncultured Clostridia bacterium | reverse complement strand
AAAAGCACTTGATTTAGGGCATTGCCTTTTCAAGTGCTTAATTTATTCGGTTTTATCGTGTCTTATAAACCCGGAATACTTTCCTTTATTCCTTTGGCGGCATTCGCTATTTTCTTCATAATTGAATTTTCATTAAGATATTCTAAGCCTTTTAATGTTATTTCGGGTCGTATAAGAGCCGCTTTGGGATAATTACAATCAAAAGTTTCCCAAACCTCTACCCCTGTTATGTAGTTATTATCATACATGATTTTTATAATTCTGCACCACAGCGGAAACGGTATTTTTTGGCTCTCCGCAGAGATAGTATCCTTATCAAACTCCTCAAGACTCATAGCTTTTTCTAAGGTCTTTAAAATATTATAAATTATTGTAAAATTATCCATTCTTTCACCTCTTTTCGGGCATAATAAAACCGCCCACGAGGAGCGGTTAAATTAATCCATCAGCTACCAAAGCATCATGATACTCTTTATTCGCAAGTTCTTGCCATTTTTTATATGCCTTTTTTATTTCTTCCGGTGCATCATCCTTTATATGTGAGCCTTTTGTGCTAAATTCGATATATGGCTCGACCATATCATACAAACGATTAGCCTCATCGGAATATATCAGTCTCACACAATCACCCTTTCAATAATTCTTTTGTTCTGTATTCTGTGTATGTCTCATCAAATCTTCCAATGCTATATTGTTTTTTGGCATAAGGACTTATATCATAAATATTATATCCTTTCTTTTGTAATTTTTCAAGCTTTGTGGCAAACTTTTTATTCAAATACTCAATATATTTACTAAAATCTGTAATTTCACCAAACTTTCTTTTATATTCATATGCGTCTCGCCAATGTATAAGTTCGTGCAGAATTGTACTGATTTCGCTATCCGGACAAGCAAAATCTTTTTGCAATTCTTTTAAATTATCTGTATTAAATAACACAGAATTTATATTGAGAATATTTTCAATAGGTTGGTATGAAGCCACTGCATTTGAGGTCATCTCAGCAGGTGCGATTATATAAATTTTAGGCTTATTTACAGAATCTATTTTACCCAACAACTTATAAACTTCACTGATATTTGTATCAAATTTACGGAAGGCTTTTCGCTTAATTTTTACACTCTCCGATAAATAAATATCATTTGATGATGTAGTCTTACGCAAAGTTATCTCTTTATCTTTTCTTATAAGCCTTTCGATTTCTTTTGTTTCAGTTATAGGTTTATAATATTGCACTTTACTGTCATTAGGAATAGAAAAACTATCTGCCTTTTCCCTCCACTGTTCAGCTCTTGCACCATACATACGCCTGTTATCGGCGTCAAGGCTGTATTTGCTCATGCGTGAAAAGCGTTTTTCCTGCCGCTTGCAATAGGCTTGCTTTTCCTCTGCGGTGTATTTTTCCTTTTGTTCGTCAAGTTCCTTTTTGCTGTAGCTTTCCTCTGAGGTCGTGATATCCTCAAAGTATGTAGTATGCACATCCTTACAGCGCGGATGATATAACCCTTGTGCAATCGCCTCCGACAAAAGAGGATAGCCTTTTGCCCTTGCCTCCTCAGCCGTTCCGCCGCTCCACACATCATCTATAAATATCTTGCCGACAAACGGAGCACACAGCGGACAAGGACAGCTCCTCTTATTCAGAATGACCGTTGATATTCCCCAGCCCCTCCGCATTTCTCCCTCACCCTGCAAATATGCCCGTTTTGCGGCTGTTTTGATTGCCATATCCGCATAATCCGAAATTGTGTGGCGGCTGCCGTTTTTGTACTCGATACTGTTAATTCCGGCACGGAGAAAGTCACGGGTTGCCATATCAACAGCCTTTGCGTACGTTCCTGCCCCCGTGTTTGCATAAACCTGAGCATTATATATTATCTGCCTGTATTGGTCGTCTGCACGTCTTAAAACAGCGTATTCGGCTTTGTTCATATCATGAATAGTTGATTCTACAAGTGCATTAGTACGGCTCTATTTCTTTTACGAATGTCCACCATGGAATGATGCTATCCATCTTATTCAGAAAATCTTTTTATTGGTTCCGGCTGCACCAGACTCATCGTTCATTTCTGCCAGTATCATCTGTCTGTTCATGTTTTTATTTATATCATATTTTTATCTATTTCGCAATTATGCGGTGTTACCTTAAAACAAATCCATATCCACAATCTCAGACATTCCCATGCTTCGTTGCTCGCCGATAACGGTATTAACATTCAAGAAATTGCACGCAGGCTCGGACATTCAGATATTAAAATGACTCTGCAAACCTACTCGCATTTATATCCGAAAAAAAGCGAAAGAGCTTTGCAGGTTCTTGATAATATAATTTAAAAAATCCCCGAATTACCGATTAATAAACGATAATTCGGGGATTTTTCGGGGATATAAATTAAAAATCCGCTCAACAAGCGGATTTTTAAGTATTAAGCGGAGGACAAGGGATTCGAACCCTCGCGCCGGTTTCCCGACCTAATCCCTTAGCAGGGGATCCCCTTCACCACTTGGGTAATCCTCCAAAGGTGAATATACCATCCCGATACCCGAAGATACCGGGATAAATATGTGGCGGAGAGGATGGGATTCGAACCCATGTGTCCTTTCGGACAAACGGTTTTCAAGACCGCCTCGTTATGACCGCTTCGATACCTCTCCGTGTGTCTTTCGTCTGCGACTTTATTATAATATCATATCCGGTTTAAAATGTCAATAGAAAATTCAGTGATTTTTTATGTCTTTTCATAAGTCTGAATTATATATCCTGATAATCATGGGATTACGCCTATTATTTTAATCCTGACCGCCCGGGGCGAAACCTTAAATATACCATATATGCACCCGTATTAATCCGTTTCAATAAAAAATGGGCGGTGTTACATTCATTGGCAGGAAAAAACACCGCCGTTTTTTAACGGGAGATCATAAAGGTTTATTCACCGTCATAGGAAAGATCCAGACTTGAGAAATCGGTTGATATTGTCATATTATCTATGTCCGTATCGGCATCTTCATCGAAATGAAAAGAAAGCTTGTCGCTTATAGTTTTCCCCGGCACCAGACTCTTGCCCGAATTTTCCGAATATCCACAGGAAGCAATTATTCCGTCGTTTTCGAGATCTACACTAAAAATCGGACTGTATTCACACGTTTCATCCGAAATATTCGTAACCCTGCAATAAACATAAACATAAGTATAGCCGTAGTTTTTTTCCACGGATACTTTTTCTACATCAAGGCTGAATGCTACCGAATTATCGGAAAAATAACCGCTCTCCCCAAGACGCAGCGGACCTCCGGGAGGGTCGTATTTTATCGAATGATCACCCGAGGGTTCGCCCGTACCCACAACATCATCCGATAAAGAACTTGACGAGATGTAAGTTCCTCCGGTATTTTCCGTTTCTGTATTATCCTCAGTCTGATTCCTTCCTAAACAGCTGATGATAATAAAAATCAGAATAATTATTCCGATTGCTATCAGCCCTATTTTTAAATTCTGATTATTTTTGGCAGATGCAACATTTTCACTAAATCCGAATCTGACGTTCCCCTCCCTTTCATCTGATTTTCCGAAATTATTTGTCGGATTCTGACTGCTGAAATCTCTGTCGTTTGAAGCAACTCTTGTACCGCAATAATTACAGAACATATTCCCCGCCGGTATTTCTTTTCCGCATTTTCCGCAAAACATAATCATAACATCTCCTTTATTATTTATATTATAACATATTACAGCATAAATGTAAATAAATAGTTAATAATATTTATATCCTATATGTCGTTGAAATGGCATACAAAAACCCTTAAATTAGAATTGTACATATATTAACGAAAGAGGATTTGCCATGGATATAGATCGTAAAGATATCTCCCATTTAATCGGAAAAAGAATCCAGAAATTCAGGACCCAGAGAAAATTAAGTCAGGAAGAGCTTGCACTTGCTTCCGAAATGCACCCTGCCTATCTTGGCAGAGTAGAACGGGGTGAAAGATGTCCCACCCTTGATACGCTTTATAAAATATCAACCGGACTCAAGATACCTCTGCCCGAATTGCTTGATATATCGGCGGATATCAAGCCTACAAATAACGAAGCACTCGAAAGAATAAAAAACGCTTTGTACGGGCTGTCGGAAAGCGAAGCAGTGGAAATTGCCGAAATTATGGAGAGAATCATATCCCTCAAGAAATTTTTCTGACCTCCTCCTCGGAAAGCTCGGTGGGAATACCTAGTATTTCATAAAGCTTTATGAGGAGATAGGCATTATTCCTGTCGATATTACGGATTTTTCCGTATCTCTCGGTATCACCTATATCTTCAAGGAAAAACTCCAGAGCTCCGCTGAAATACTCATCCACCAGATCGTCGATTGCAAAATTTCTTTTCAGCTCCTCAATGGATCTGATTGTCACACCATTCATTTTCATAATAAATACCTCCGTAAATTCAGTTTATTACCATAATATACTAAATTTCGGAGGTTTTGGTGGATTGTAAGACCACAAATTAATATTATTTTATCATTGAAGATAAGAATGAACCGACAACGATACTTATTGCACCTAAAAGCTTGAAAGCGGTTCTTTTGGAAGAAATACTGTAGTTTCTAAAGATTTTTTCCTGAAACGAAAGGTAATTTGAGAAACAGAAAAAAGGTATTATAATTTCAAATACCTGTATTACTATTCCCTGATAGAACTGAGAAGTATTTTCCGGTTCACTGAATATTGAATATACATAAATAATGAATAATATATAACAGGTTACCGCAAATACTTTCCGGGATATTTTTTTCGATTTTATTCCGGGCAGACCAAGAATTAGCCTGCTTATCAGCAAATCCTTTTTCCCTTTTGCCGATTTTATTCTTTTATCCGGATAAGCTTTATATTTTTCAAGGTCGTCTATAAGAAGACCTATATTTTCATATCTTTTTTCGGGGTCAAATTCTATACATTTTTTCATTATGTCCGTCAGACAGCTTTCATCATCCAATTGTTCCTCATCAAGTGTTTTGCCCTTTTTCATATAGTTTATCAGAGCGCCTACAGCATAAATGTCAGTCTGTGGTCCCGACTGTCTGAAACCGTACTGCTCGGGGGCGGCAAAACCCTCCGTTCCCAGGATATGCGTGTCATGCCTTGAAGTATCGTTTGTTATTCTCGAAATATCGAAATCAATTATTTTTACCGTCCCGTAATTATCTATCATTACATTTGTAGGAGTTATATCCCTGTGTATTATATTCTTCTCATGCAATACACTGAGTCCTCTGCAAAGCTGAAGTATTATATCAACAATCTGCATATTGCTGAGCTGATATCTTTCACAGTACTGACTCAGCGTTGAACCGTTTATGTATTCTTCAAGAACCGTGCATATTCCGCTGTCCGATATAACATCATATATTTTCAATAAATTTCTGTGGCTGACTGAACAAAGCTCTTTATGAATTTTATACTCGCTTTCATGCATTATTTTCTTGATCATAAGCCGTTTAGTGCTTTTATTGATTACAAGCTCGGTTTTGTCATTAATCTTTTTCAATTCATCAAATTGCCAAAGCAAAAAATTTTCATTTATATCCATTTTAGTCTTCCTTTTCTTAAAAAACTATAGTATTATAATAATATAATTTTCTACAAAATAATTGTATCAAGAGAATTATTAAACATTCGACAGTCAACGCAAAATGCAGTCGCCTAAGTCAGGCAGAGCTTTCAGGCTCCTGTCAGGTGGTCGGAACTCTGATTTTTATGAAAGGATGTCAGAAGATGAAAATTAAATCCACAGATGAGTTAAACAGTATTTTAAAGAAAAATGTACCCATTGAACAGTATCTCACGGAAAATCAGGAAAGCTTTTTAAAGCTCAGCTTCAAGGAAGCCATCAATGCTGTTTTTAACAAGAAAAATATGGGAGTAACCGAATGGGCGAACAGATCAAATGTTGACAGAAGCTTTATACACCATATATTAAACGGCGGACAAAGTCCCAAAAGAGATACTCTGATAAAGCTCTGTATAGGCATGAACGCAAACGAAAAGGAAACAAGAGCATTACTTCTCGCTCTTAAGGTATCTCCGCTTTATGTCAAGGATCCCCGTGATTCCATTATACTGTACGGTATCAAGCATAAACTTACGCTGACGGAGGTAGATAAGCTTTTGTACGACCATAAACAGCATACTCTTAGTCATTCATAGCTACTCAAATATTTGTCGAAGCCGCTGTTCCGGTTATTTCCGATACAGGGCTCCGACTTTATTCTTTTATGTATTCTTTATGTATTGACAGACCTTAAATACCAATAAAATCACATTTGCTCAATCTCGTCAAGATTATGTCCGCAATAATAATTCTTTCTTACCTTTCTGTTAAGTTCATACAACAACATCTTTAATTCATTCTCCTGCTGTTGATTGAATTTCAAATTCCTTACGTAAGCCTCGTAAAAGCATGGCTGATACGGATTAATTTCCATGCTCATTACCAGCATTATATCTTCTGCTATAGAATCGGCTTTTTCTCTGTCGACATCCGGCATATTTCTGAAAAATGCCCTCATGCTTATAAATTCAGGTGTTTTCTCAAAATAATACTGATCTGCATATTTCAGCAGCTGTTTCTTTTCGGGTACATAATATTCTGTCCCTATTTGCATTTTTCGCATATAGAAGTAATCCTCAAAACCATCCATAATAATATGCTCGGCAACAAGCACTTTATCCATTACCCTTGTTTCTTCGACATCTTCATATATATCTTCATATCCTATAACGCGGTAAAATACATTATCGAAATCAATGTCCGATATAACTTCAGCAAAGTCCTCCTCGCTTACAGGCTCGTTCTGACTGTTATAAATACTGAAAATTTTCTTTATCGGAATTAATCCGTACAAATTGCATGAAGCATCAAGGTAAGTATAAATTAAGTTTTTCGTTTCTTGGGAAAGAGTTTCCGACATAACAGCACATCCTTAAAATTAATATTTCAGATTTAATTATTCCAATAGGAATTTACTATATCCCAACATTTGCCGCCCGGATCGTTTTCAACAATATAATCTATAAAAAGCTGCTCCGTTTCGGGTGTTTTATCATTAAGTAATGTCCGAAAAGCCACACTCAGCGCATACGCATCGGCGTTTTCCGATTTAACGATATTTCGGCAGATACTGAAGGCTTTTTCGGGCATTGTACGTGCAAGATAAACGATAAGAGTTTCAAGTCTTTCTATATCCTCCCGCATCCATTTTTCTGTCGCTTCCTCAACGGTCATTCCGTTCCTTTCGGGATCTATCAGAGAATATTCAGCCAATTCCTTTATTGTGGGATATCTCAATGTAAAATTATTCTCGGGTATTTTTTTATTCGCCGTAATTTTTGGTTTAAGAATATTCTTATATCTCCCATTCCTGTCTTTACAATAAAGCGGCAGATCCGACATGGGGATTTTTATATCGGAAAAACAGGCGAATTCCCGCCCGTTGCAAATATGTACCGTCAACGGTATTATTACAAGACATTGAAGCATACAACCCTTTCGGGCAGCCGCATAAGCCTTATGATGACCGTCAAGCAATGCACTTATAAATCCGTAATTATACAGTGCTATCGCCCTCGGTGAGCAAGGCTTATCTATTATCGCAAGATATTCATTCGCCCTGTCGGGATTAAGACAACTGTTTGATTGTGTGGGATAAATATATGCAGGATATCCCCCAAGAACAGCGAGGTATTTGTTGCTGTAATACTCAGCACAGGCAGACTGCCTATACGTAAGCTCATCCGGAACATTGGCAAAGAAATGTTCATCTCCGACAGTCGGGTATTGCGGTGCGTCTGCTATAACATAATAGCCGCTTTTCAGAAGTCCTGTTATCGGACTTAAATCCTCAACGGAATTTTCAATTGAAATATATGCTGAGTTTATCCTGCTTCTTATCTGCTCTATCTCTATACAATCCGCATTTTCTATACCATAACCTCTCGCAAGCATAGCACTGCAGGTCGGGAATATCGGGTACTCTCCGTAAATCAGATGTTTATTGTTCAGAAGCAAGGAGGCTTTGTATTGATAATCCTCATCGGCTTTTCCGATAATACTTTTCAGTACCCCTCTGCCGTTTTTAACATACACCAGTACAGCCTCTCTGCACCAACCGTATCCGCTGACATCAAGCTTCTTTATCAGCTCTGTCTGCGGAGTATTATCATACATTTTCACACCTCCAAACCTCCCGATAATGCAAATATTCGATTTGTATTATTTCAATACAATCTGTCCGTCAGTAATTTCAATGAAATTTTCGATTGTGCCGAGTGCTGTATCAAAATATGCACCCGCCGCCTTTGTAACACGACTCATTCCGCACTGACTTCCTAAATAACGGTACAGGCTGTTTTTGTCAATGGATACATTCTGCTTTATGATTTCAAGCATTCCTGCACCAAGCTCCTCGGGTGCAATCTGCTTTATCTCACGTTCGATATCTCCCTCACAGCGGAATTGTATTTTATCGGCACTGTCATTATTGAGATAAAGAAAACCGCCGCGTCGGATAATTCCGTCTGCTTCACATCCCTCCATAATTTCCTTATATCTCTGCTCAACTACATTTGTTACCTTTTCCCTGCCGAAATACTGAACTGTCCTTTTGAGAAGAAAATCTTCGGAAAGAGGTGCTTCGACCTCAAGTATTTCTTTTACCATTCCTCTGAAATTCTTTGGGAGATATTTTTTGCTGAGATTTTCTATATCAGCCGCCTTATACGGCGGAAATGAAAACTTTTTTTCCTCGGCTGTTTCCTCAAAGCTTTCAACATCCGCACTTACCTCTTCAATCGGTATAGCTTCTTCCTTTGCGGGATTTTGTATAACCTCTGCCGCAGCCTCCAGAAGTCTCATCTGTTCGCCGTTTCTGTTGCGGAACCAGTCTGTAGACCATATACGGTAGAATTTCCAGCCCATACGCTCCAGTATCTCCTGACGCAGACGGTCACGGTCACGTGCATTCTTTGATGAATGATAGTCTGCACCGTCACATTCGATTGCAAGCACATAATCTGAGCTGTCAGGCTTCTTCACTGCAACGTCAATCTTAAATCCGGAACAGCCGACCTGTGTATCAACAGAATAATTATATTTGCGTAATAATTCACATATCTCCGTTTCAAAACAAGTCTCCGACTTATCATAATCATTTACACCTTCGGCACGTTTTAAGGCTATATCTCCGTTTTCGGCATAATCAAGGTACTCCCTGAGAAGCTTTGCCCCCTCCGCCGAGGTCCTTCCCAAATCAATATCACTGTAATGCATGGAAGATACCAGCTGTATATTATCCTTTGCACGGGTAACCGCAACATTCAGCCTCCGCTCTCCTCCCACACGGTTAAGCGGTCCGAAATTATGCAGAAGTTTGCCCTGTGCGTCAATTCCGTATGCAACGCTGAATATAATCGTATCGCGTTCATCACCCTGAACGGTTTCAAGGTTCTTTATAAAGAACGGCTCCCTTCTGTCATCCTTGAAGAAGTATTCCTTATCGGGCATACTCTGTCTGCGTTTTGACAAAAGCTTATCAATAAGATTCTGCTGAGCTACACTGAACGCTACAACACCTAAGCTTCTGTCAGGATATTTTTCAATATTCTTATATATAAGGTCAACTATAAATTCTGCTTCCTTGCGGTTTGTATGTGACTTACGGTCAAACACACCGTCTACATGGTAATAGTCAACTCCTATTCCGTCAGCATCTGTTTTTGAAGACGGGAATGTTACAAGGTCATTATCATAAAAATTTTTATTTGAAAATGTAATAAGCTGCTCATAACGGCTTCTGTAGTGCCAACGCAGACGGAGCTGCCGCATAAAGGTCGAGCATAAATCCAAAATGGATTCAAAGTCCTTTATTTCCTCAGTTTCCTCTTCGTCATCATTTTCCTCAACCGTGGCATTGAAGAAATTACTCGGCGGCATCTGTTTCGAGTCACCGACAACAATTAACTGATCAGCTCTGTATATTGCTCCGATTGCATCCTGTGGGAATATCTGTGAAGCCTCATCAAATACAACCACATCAAACCTGACGGAGCCGGATGCAAGAAATGTGCTTACGCTTAGCGGTGACATCAAAAAGCATGGTTTTATACACTGTACAAGCTCACCTGTTTCCGCAAGCAGGGTACGTATACTCTTTTGCTTTCTCTTTTTCTCCCCCTCACGCAGCAATACCGCAACCGCACTTCCGGGTGCTATCATACTTAAAGAGGGACGCTTTTCCGACAGCTCCGCACGTATCCTTGCCTTGTTTATTTTAAACTGCTCCTTATCCTTTTCCGAAAATGTGCGTACCGCCTTATCCTGAGAAATTCTGTCTGCCGCGGAAACAACGGGCGATTCGGATAATATTCTATGTATCCATTGAAAATAAAACTGTTTTTTGAATGAATTTACAATAAATTTTTCGGGAACCTTACGGTCGACCGCAGCTTCAATATATGCAGTAACCTGCATTTGTTCAAGCTCGGAAAGCAGGGCGGCAAAATGACTCCAGTTATCAAGCTCATCAAATACATTCAGGCAATCGTTACACTTCATCTGTACCCTTGAACAATCATCTGTAAATATATTAAAGACAGAACTGTCAAAATATACGGCGGTATTATCCAATGCGGCTTCATCACAGTTTGAGAATGCCCGGTCAAGTCTGTCCGCATAATCCGAAAAATTGCCGCGTTCCGGTTCAAAATCAGCATATTCGGGCAGCCTGCCAAATGAAATACCCCTTGAAAGCATAGCCTTGAGTATATTCATCTGATTTATTACATAAGTCCAGTCGGTCTGTACACCTTTATATCCGGATCCGACAAGAGATTTTATCGGAGCTTCTGTTTTAGCAAATTCTTCCTGTTTTTGCTGATAATCGGCAAGTTTTCGGGTAATCTCAACCGCTTCACTGTATGAGGGCTTTTTACCGCTTTTTCTGCACAGTCTAAGTGACTTTATCATCTGTCTGTATTCGGAACCGAAAAGCCTTGAAAAAACTCCGCTAAATTCTCTTGTAAGCTTTTTATTGTATTCCGAACCATTGATTTTATAAATATCCTCATCATATTCTTCTTCAATTACAGATTTACTTGAGAGTATATCATTTCCCTGTATTTGCAGATCCTTCAATGCGGAATATGTAATATCAAAATTATCCTTTTTAAGCAAAGACGGTGTGATTATCCGGGAATCAGCGGCAAACCGGAAAAACGAACTGCAAAAATGTGCCGTTTCAATATTTGTACACGGCATCCCGTATTTTTCGGAAATCTCATATAAAACAGGCTGCACACACTGCATAAGCTTTACTATAGCAGTGAGATTATTCTTTACTTCAGTTTTCGTCTGATATGAAGCAGACCTGTTTATATATCCGTACCACGGATTATTTTTGTAATTATAGCCCACCGACGGAATATATTCGGTATACTGCTCCAAAAGGCGAACTGCCTCGGCGAGATACCTTTCTCCTTTTTCCGTGAGCTGTGGTATTGCCCATTCTACATCAGGTGCAGACCTTACCGAAGAAAAGGCTTCATACAGTTCAAACAGGCTCTTTTCAATGACAGGATGCTGCTTATGGAGCTCGGCGGCATATTCATCCAGCTGCTTTTGTACCTGCTCCTTTATTGCAATTTCACTGTCAGCCTTTGATGATACCGTACTCTTATTTGTGCGGAGCGTATGACAGATATCCGCTATAATATCCTTTTTATTCGCCTTATGGCTGTGAAGCTGAAGGCAGAACTCCGAAAGACCGACATTTTTCAGCTTATCATATACCACATTAAGTGCGGCAAGCTTTTCCGAAACAAACAATACCTTTTTGCCGTCACTCAGACATTCTGCAATAATATTTGTAATTGTCTGACTTTTTCCCGTTCCCGGAGGTCCCTGTAGAACAAAGCTTTTCCCTGATTTTGCCATTTTTATCGCTTCAACCTGACTTGAATCAGCATCTACAACACTATGTAAATCCGTCAATAACTCTTCCGTATTATTCACGTTTTCGCTTTCGGGATAAGAATTATCAGGCTCTCCAAGAATCTGACGGACATTTTTGTTAGCTAAAATTACCTCCTTGTTATCCTTGAGATCACGGTACATATTGATTTTCAAAAAAGAGAAAATTCCGATCTTACACTCCGACGATACTGACCACTGTAGTTTTTCAACTATTTTCTTTATCTTTTCAAGATATTTCGTCAGACCTTCGTCATTGTATTCGGGAAGCTTTATCCCGAACTCCGCATCCAATTTGTACGCAAATGTGGGATTTACTATTATATCATCCCCGGCGGATTTTATATAATACGGATCAACCGCCGAGCTTTGACTGAACTGAACAGGTACAAGAAGTATCGGTGCACTGTATGTAACATCTGACGATTCACTCTCCCTCCAATTAATGAAACCGAATGCCATATATGCAACATTTACACCTGTTTCTTCCATAAATTCCCTTGTTTTCTTATCTATATTCTTTAATGCGGTAAGCGGGTTTGCAGCGGCATTATACAAAAGTATCAGACTCTGCTTTTTTATTTTAGGTGAATATTCGGCAAGATATGCTGATTTTTCGTCTGTTTCTTCCTTTTTTATCTGTATCTTTTCGGTTTCCGGAGCATCCTCTGTTTCATCGTCCTCTGTAATTTTCGGGTCATAAACCTCGAAGGTCATGTCACTGTCAATTTTTTCAAAAAGTACGTCTGCCGCCGGCAGCAAAACCTCCGCTGTCCCTGTCTTTGTATCCCTGAAATTTATCAAATTGTTTCGTTTTCCGGTATCAAGCAATAATTCAGCCAATTTGTCAAGTTTTTCCGTATTCATTCTATCTCCGCCTTTGCACATATATTCTTTTGCATACTCGGTATTTCTCCGCAGAAAATGTCAATAGCAATTATAGTATACCATATCCGGGATTTTCGTACAAGGCTGATTTACAAATTATCCCTGTTTATAAAATATTCTCCCCTCTATACGTAATTTACTCTTGAAAACCTATTAAACATATGATAATATGGTATTAGCGTTAAATAAACAAGGAGGTATTTTAATTGAGAATTTCAACAAAAGGACGATATGCCCTCCGTATGCTCCTGGATCTTGCCGAGCACCAAAATGAGGGCTATATTGCACTTAAGGATATTGCCGCACGTCAGAACATATCAAAAAAATATCTTGAACAGATTGTTCCTGTTCTTAACAGATCGGATATTCTCAGCACGAACCGCGGATATCAGGGAGGATATAAGCTCGCCAAATCTCCCGATAAATATACCGTAGGCGATATCCTTCTTCTTACGGAAGGAAGTCTGTCACCTGTCGCCTGCCTTGACCACGACCCTGTTGAATGTCCGCGCAGTGCTGATTGTGCCACTCTCCCCGTATGGCAGGGCTTGAAGAAGGTTATTTGTGATTATTTATATGGTATAACCCTACAGGATATCCTTGATATGCAAAAGGAAAAATATGAAAATGATTATGTAATCTGAATTATAGTACCGTATGTTTTTTATACGATATAAAAGGTGTAGTATGCCTGTATTTTCCTGCTTATTTTCGTAATATTTATCTTAATAATTGTGATATTATTTTTTTTAAAAAAATAATAAAAAAACTGTTGACAAATGTTCGGTTATGTGGTATTATAATAAAGCCGTTGGAAAACGGCGGAAAAAAACAAGCTGGTGTAGCTCAGTTGGTAGAGCAGCTGATTTGTAATCAGCAGGTCGGGAGTTCGAGTCTGTCCACCAGCTTTATAATTTGGGGGAGTTCCAGAGCGGTCAAATGGGGCAGACTGTAAATCTGTTGCTTCGGCTTCGGTGGTTCGAATCCGCCCTCCCCCACTTTTATTTGCATCCGATTTTTTCGGGTGCGTTTTTTTATTGCTTCATACCTCGTATTCACATCTTACGTTAGTTGAATCCCCATTAAAATTTTTACAACTTATCGGAGTGCTATGCACGACAAAAAAAATGAGCACCTGCCAACAAGAGTCATACTCTGTTGACAGGTGCTTTCAGTTATCAAGAAAAGCTTGATAACGGTTTTTTAACTAATCATATACAGCTTTATGTCGGTCGGCTCCTCTCTGTTCAGTCTGCTGCCGGCTGTTTAAGCGTAAAACTATCCGTATCATTCATAGCGTTGCCGCTGCCGACAAGCTTCGGGAGTCCGCCGGACAGTACCTTTGTAAGATCCCATTTTTCCTTGCTCCAACCGAGGGTTTCGTTGAAGAATTCATTATTGATATCGTCAATACTTATGGAGGTAATGGTATTCTCACTCAGATTTCCCCTATCCTTTGCAGGACGACCGGGATATTCTGTTATTTCATAGTTATTCTTGTATCCGCCGTTGATTAAATCAAGACCTGTGGTCGGGTCAAACTTGTAATAACCTTCGGTAACCGTGACGAACGTCACATTATTTTCAAGCTTTGCCTTCGTCCTTGCCGTTCCGATAAATCCCGCGTATGCCGATGTACCTGTAACATTTCCGTGTGCGTAACAATTTGTTATCGTCGGGCTTACAGTGTAGCCTGCAAAACCGCCTATATAGCTTTTGCCGCTGAGAGTTGCATATATACTGTAGCAGTCGTCTATTTCAACTTCACTGAGTTCGCCGATAAAGCCTCCGACCGAATCAGCAGAACCGCTTACATCTGCATATGCACTGCTGCTCATTGTTATTACGCTTCCTTTATCGGCATTGCCGACAAGACCGCCAAGCTTTGTTACGCCTGTTATCTTAATATTTCGTGCATAACTGTTCGTTATGGTTGAATGGCTCGTTGAACCGTCCTCAAGTATACTTCCTGCCGAGGTCAGGTTACCGACAAGACCGCCGACATTGTTCCTTGCGTTTTCAATCGTCACGTCAAGTGCTGACGCATTGTCTGTTTCTGAATCTACAGCGTTGCCGATAAGTCCGCCGGAATAGCTCTTGCCTGTTACGGTAACCTGAGAAACAGCTATATCTGTTATACTCGTATTGTCAGCCTCGCCTATAACTCCGCCGACAATATCCGAAGTGCCTGTTACGTAAACTTCATCAATCTTGCCGCCTTTGACGGTACTGTTTACAAGATTTCCGATTATACCGCCGACATACTTGCCGCCGCTAACCGTAACATTTTTCGCACCTACGTTATTGAACGTTGAATTAGCTGCATAACCGAACAATCCGCCCGCATTATTCTTGTTGCCGGAATCTACCTTGACATTCTCCAGAGTCACACCCGAGACGGTCACATTATCGACCGTCCTCGAAAGTGCTCCCGCACCCTCATAGCTGAGGGCAATATCGGCATCCGCAATAGTAAGATTCTTAATTTCAACTCCTGTTCCGAGACTTCTGAACAAAGACCTTGAGAGATTCTTCAACTTATGACCGCCGCCGTCCACGGAGCCTAAGAAGGTTATTCCGACAACACTCGTGCCTGATGTGTAAGCAGAGAAATCAAGATCATCATCAACTATTATGTTTGCATACTTGTTTTTCGTAATCTTTTCAACAAAATCCTTTGCTGTTGAAACGTGTATATCAGCCTTATCCTTGCTCTGGAAAATCTCTCCTCTGAAATCATCAGTATTTTTCTTGATGAGGAGATAATACTTCTTCTTCAGTTCGGTTGCATTCTTGACCTGACGTGCAGTAACTGCATCCTGTGAATCAAGAACAAGTGCCTGACGGAATTCCTCAACTACCTGTTCGGGGTCGATGTAAGATATCTCGTCTCTGTGTTCCATCAGCTTCTTGAATTCGCCATTCTTGAATTCCTCGAACGTTTTATAGTTATCACCGGCAAGCTTTGATATTTCTATAAGTGTTTCCAAATCTCCATTATAGAAATTACCGCAGTACCTGATAAAGCCGTCATCATAACCCGCATATCCGAGCATTGCATATGCAAGATAGTGGAATACCGTACCTGACTCTATTCCGCTTGTTGAATGAACGTCATACCAACGAATACTATAGACAGACTGAGTAAATGTGTTTGAAAGAATAAGCTTATTTTTTACAAGATCCTCGACTGTATGAAGATCCATTGATTCAATATCGGCCTTGCTTACACTCTTTGGCGATTGTGAACCGCTGACACCCATGACCTTTGTTGCAACTTTCGCCTGTTGGTCGGGTGTAAGCTCCAGGAATGCCTCACCCATAAGGTAATCAAGGAAGTAAGAGGTCTGGAACATCTTCTTATAGAAGTCGTTTATCTTCTGATAGGAATTAATTCTATCGGGGGTGAGGTTGGCGGTAAAGCTTGAGTTTTCATCATAGAAGTATGTGCCGTTAATCTGCGGACTTCCGTCCGGCATACTCTGAGTGAAGAAACTTGTAGTGAAATCCTCAGCACCTGCTCCCAATCTTCTTCCCGCTCCCTTGAAGTAAACAGGACCGTCCTGATTGTGAGCCGCTTCATGGCTGTAGAGGAGCATATTTCCGAAGTAGTCGCCCTGTGCATATAATACATCATGACCGTTAGCTACGGCATAGTTATCGGGATGGTAATAGTTCACACCGAGCGGAATCGAAAACCATTTTAAGTGAGGCTCCTGTGTGGTGTTGCTCGCAAATACCCTGTTTTTGGCATCCGGCGTTTCATAAACTCTTGTGCTGTCATAAACGTAATCGTCCTTGGAGTTGAACAGAGTTACCACATCGGTTTTACTGAGAATACCCAGATACATATTGTAGTAAACCTTCATTTTCATTGCCCAATTGTCAATGCTTGTATTGAAGTTCTTCATCTGTTCTTCATCAGAGGGATCCCTTATGTATGTTCTGACAGAACCGATTGCCATTGCGGTCGGGTATGACAGAATGTAGGTTGAATTATCAGGCATATTGAGCAGCGGCAGCATAACATGCGGTCGTACACTCATGTGCGCCCATGCTCTGTACTTAATCTTGTCATACTCAATATCAACATCCTCTATCTTATCCATCTTCATTTCACGCAATACACCGTTAAAGTTATCCGTAAACCAGTCGTTAATGGTTTCATCCGTGTATTTTCCTGTTGCCTTGATAAAGAAGTTGAGGAAGTCGGGAAGTGTTTTTATTCCCGTGTAGGCACTAACGTAACTATTGTAGAATTCATTAGTTGCGTTTGTCCTCATCGTACTTCCGGGATTTGACAGCAATGCCGTTGTAAGATTTTCAAGGTTAAGGTTACTGCTGAATATGTCTCCCTTGAACATCAACATATCGGCAATGCTGAACTGCTCTATGTCGAAGCTGTACCAGCGCATATAGTAGTTATAAGCATAAAGCATATTGAGCAGTTTTTTGTTGTTTGTCAGCTCCGAACGGATCGCAGTGTTGACAACAGAGTCACTTGTCGTAACCGCATAGTTGCCGTTTGCAAGCACCTTAATGACAAAATCCCTGAGATTTTCTCTTGTTCCGATTTCCTCATCGTAATAGTACTTATAGGTATCGTGATCTTTGTTGGGGGTAATCGTATCAAGTGCTTTACTGTAGGTTCCTGCTGCAAGAAGCTCATCAACAAGCTCATCTATAACCGGCGATTCCGAATTAATCACATAGTGGTTATATGTGTATTTAAGCTTCAGTGCCGGTATATCATAGCAGGCAACATTACCGAAGCAGATGTCGTAGCTGACATCATAGGTCTGCATTGTAAGGTCATCGTAAACTATGGTTATCTTTGACAGCTTGTCATAATTCCCGGTATCCAGAACATAAACAATATTTCCGTCGGAATCGTACGGGATAACTCCGTTTACTCTCTTAGTGTTGAGATCATCGCCTACCCTTATGTTATTTGCAGCGTCCGTAATGATATAGGATGCATCATAGAACGGCATAAGCTTATACAGATTGTTATAAGCAATCTCCTTGCTCGGGTCGTAATCCTTATTCTCCATTACACGATCCCGACTCGGAACATACGGGGCATAGTTGGCATTATTTCTGAGGGTCGGAATCTTTGTCTGCGATGCATTGCTGAAATCCCATATTTTCGGGTCAAGCTTCAGCTGATTTCCATAAAAGCTCTCGCTGAGCTGACTGCTCGATATACTCTTGACAGCCTGATGCTCGTTATTATTTCCCGGAACATCAGAAAGCTGATAGTTATTTTCCGAAGCACTGCCAAGCGTATTACCGTAAACCTTCATAGCCTGAGCATTATTTCCGGTAGCTATTGCTATATTATTTTTCAGCGTTGCTCCGTTTGATGATCCGACGATACCTGCGTTCTTATCATTGATATACATTGACAGCGACTGATTTGAAATACAATTTTCAATCGTTGAATACTGATCCGCCGTACCGACGATACCGCCGTTGCCCCACCATCCTGTTGTTGAGATACCCTCAACATAGCAGTTGGATATGCTCGATCCCTTAAGCTCACGTACAATACCGCCGGAGAGCTGGGTCAGGTAGATATTGCCGAGTGTAAGGTTCGTCACACTGCATTCGCTTATTTTTGTGTTGTTTGAAACTTCACCCATAAGACCTGCACTTGAGCCGTATCCCGTGGTGGTGTTGCTATACGCAGTAATCTTCACGTTGTTGACATGAACTCCTGATACATTCGTACCGGAAGCGTTGTTTGCAAGCGGTGCCTTTGCACCCTGAAGAGAAGTAAGTACAACATCCGTGATATACAGATCCTTTACAGTCGCATTTTCAAGCGTAGTGAACAGAGGCTTGGAAAGGTTGCTTATCGTGTAACCGTTGCCGTCAAGAGTTCCCTTGAACTTATCCGTACCGAAGTATGTCGCATCATCAGTTACATATGTTGATGCATCATAATTCTTCGTCAGTACAAACTCACCCGTCGGATCTTCACGCATCCTGCGTATCAGGGACTCAAACGAACCGTCATATGTGTATTTTCCGTCTGAATTTTTAATGTACTGATACTCAATTTCGATATATTCGGTATTCGTCTTATTATTTGAATAATCTACCGCACCTTCGTAGCTTACCCTGAGAATGAGCTTATCATCCCTTACCTCAACACTCTCTATGTCAGAGTAGAATGACGGAAGATTTTCCATATCGACACGTACCACATAATCTTTGAGGTTCTTTTGTATATCGTCAGAATCCACAATGTTCATCTGAGTATTCTTGCCGTTCTCAACCTTGAACAAATTGACATCAAGAACATCCTTCATTTCAATTGCCCTGCTGTCCATTGAAACCTTCTTCTGATATATCTCCTCATCATTCTTAACGTCTGTGTGTCCTATATCTCTTGTATAGTCCGCCTTTATGCTGACATCATATTTCCTGCTGTCAGTCGTATTGAACCTTATCTCATTAACCTTGTTCGGCTTAATCTCGGTTGTTGTTACCAACCGATTTGTCGATGAGTCGGTTATCGTTACATCGAGCGTATCACCAATCAAAGAATGATCCTCATCCTTAATGTTTACTGACAACGTCATCGAATCCCCGTTTCCGGTCGAACTGAACTTCTGAACAGATACCTTATCCTTGAGTATCTCTATGCTTGCAGGATCTCCGATATCCGCTGCATCGAGGGTTTTGCCGTTTTCAAGAATCACACTGTCAATTTTGAGTTCTGTTTTTCCGGCATCGGTAAGTCCCTTGATTTTCGTCTTATACGTTCCGTCCTCGTTGCGGGTTACGTCATATGTGCTGCCGTTTACAACTACATTGTCAATATCTGCGGGTGTCTTATTGGTGCTCTCAAACGTCATATCTATTGAAACACCCTTTTCAAAGTTGTATTTCTCCTTGCCGTCTGAATCAACCGCTTTAACATTTGTTACAGTCAGACCGTAGTCGTCAAGCAACATTACCGGAACAGGCTTACCGCCGTCGAGAATACTATCATTATACGAATTACTGTTCGCTGCTCCGTTTTCAAGCGTGTTTGTATCAAGATCATAATTACCTATGATATTAAAGCTGAGTTCCTGATCCTTGGGAATATTCGTAAATGTCAGACGGTTATCTTCGGGGGTAATAGTCTGTGAATTGCCGTTTATCACAGCAACTCCCGCGTCTCCGTCCAACAGAGCATTGTCCGGATCTTCAACCCTGAAGCTGAAAGTTGCGGTATTAGTCGCCGGATCGTCCTCAAGCTTTATATCGGCAGCATAAGGTCTGTCCTTAAGAACGTCTATGCTGTCGGTCGGCTGGAGGTTATAGCCGCCCTCGCCGTTTTCATCAGGATCCTTCTTTGCAAGATTATAGGTAGTGCTGCTGAGTATTATTGCCGTCGCGGTATAATCGTAAACGCCGCTGTTTGTCGGAGCAGGCATTACAAACTTATACCAGTCTCCGTCCTGTGAACTCAGGTCTATCTGCTCGCCGTTTATCTTCATTCCGACTATCTCTATACCCGCCGCAAGGTTATGTGCCATCCGGTAACCTATAACAACATCTCCGCCTTTTTCCGGGTACGGATCGGCGATGAGATGATCCCTTATTACAACACGTTCCGCCGATTTTACCGAGTTTGTTGCAAGTGTAGATGTATAATAGTTTCCTCTGCCCTCGGGATCAAATTCGGCTATGACTTCAAGCTTGTACTGACTCGTCATTGGCATTTTCTTGTCAAAGACAACCTCTGTAAGCTCCTTAACCTGACTCTTATTGAGGAATTTTTCATCAAGCACTCTGTTATTCGCCGCTTTGAGTCTGAACCTCAGACGGTTAATTGTACTGTCGGGGTCTGAAACGGCTGCGGTTGCATACACACAATCGTTGATAGTGTCCTCTTTCAGAGTAGTCTTTGTAACTGTCGGATACGTGCTTACTATAGTGTAATCACTGAACCAGTCGAGAATAAGCTTCTCACCGTCATTAAGTGTTGCGGATTCATAGTAAACATGGGTCATACCCCTTTCGTATTTCCAGCCGGATATGAATGCACTGTAGTCATCCTCCCACGGGTACACCTCGGAACATTCAAATTCCTCTCTTTTGTATGTACCATCAGGCAACTCAGTAAGCTTGACAAGGTTAAAGCCGGTTATCGTCTTGTCAGCTGTAAGGCTTTCCATATTTACGAAAAACGCAAACGGCATATAATCATCAAATATTTCAACCGGAGTTAGTGTGGCGCTGAAATTATATCCCTTCTTTATCTGGAGTCTCTTTTCAAGTCCGAGAACATTGTCGTTCAACAGGCTCGCATCTTTAACCTCTTTTTCCTTATCGTCATAGATATTATATGATGCTTTTATGATGATCTGATAGATACCCTCCGGGAATTTCTCCTGATCACTGAGATCAAGGTTGACTTCCTCACCCGGTGTCAGCGTTTTGGTGTAATAAACCTTCTGCGTTTCTTCATCCCGCATTGTAAAGACCGCATCGCTTGTCAATGCTCCGTCCGGATCGGAGAAAGTGAATTTAAGATACGGTTTATCCGCTGTGCCGCCGTCCGTATAATTCTCAACCCCGGGTTTTGCCTTAAGAATTGTTACCTCTCTTGTTTTATAATCAACTTCCGACTCGTTATCTCCGTAGTATATTCTCGATACGGTAAACGGTCTTTTACCTGCGGTCTTGGGTGTTATGACATCGGCAAAGTAGATATCTCCGTTATCGGTGGGTCTGTCTTTGCTTACGTTGTACACCGTTCCGTCTATTACCATTCTGGTTGCATCCCACTCCGTATTGTCGGAAATCTCAAAGGCTACTCTTATCTTACGGTTCTTTTCGATAGTTTCGCCCACCTCGTCGCCGCCGAGATCCTCGTCAGATGTAATGGAGTCGCTGATAATATTAGCAACCACTTTAACGGTTCCTACCTTTGTACCGATTGTTACCCCATTGTGTTCCTCGCCGTCAACAACATCATAATCGGCCAGAATGTTTACGTTGAAGTTATAGGCAGTGCTTATATCCGTAAGCTGAAGTTTTACGGAATATTTACCGCCGCTTCCTATCTCCAACTCTTCCGTATCGAGAGTATCTATGGTAGTGTTGCCGTAAACCTCGTTAAACGTGCTCTTTGTAAGAGATGCGGAAAGACTTGAAATGGTTTTATCTTCGTCAACAATGTCGAAGCTCAGATATACCTCCTTGCCGCTTACCGCAATCTCCATATTCTCGACAGTCGGATTATTTTTGAAAATCACGAACGATATGTCCTTTTCACTCAGATCATATTCAATGCCCGTTTCTGTATAGAATTTGCTTAGTCTTATCTCCTGCCTTTCGTTTTCCTCACCTGTATACGGAATATCATTGACGGTATATATACCGGTTTCCTCGTTATATTCCGTATAGAATTCCTGATCCTCAATGAATATTCTTGTAATGTGATGTCTGCTGTCGTCATCGGCGGTAAAGGATATATCAACCGTCCTTTCATCCTTATCAACGCTGACCGTCTTTATTTCCCTTATTCCGATATCCTTATCAGCCTTAAGCTCCAGAACCTCCGAGCGTATCTCATCGTCAGCGTGATAGTTGTCGCTGTCCGCCTTTTTATCACTGTCAAGGTCATAGGTGAGCTTTATAACAATGCGATATTCCGCATCGCTGTTCAAATCCTCGGGGATTTCAAAACTCTGATTTCCCTTTTCAGTGATACTGCATACGCTCCTGTCCGTATTGCCGTCAGTAATTACCGCCTCGCCGCTGATGAGGGCATTATCATCATCAACAAGATTGAACGATACCTTGTAATTGTCGGGATCTACCGTATAATCTATAACCTGCGGCACAGTTTTCAATACCTCGGTATCAACGGTATAAACCTTGGAGAGAGCAATCTCCCTGCCATTATAAACAGCCTTATCTGCCTTGAATGATGTCTTGCCCGCACTCTCGGGAGCCTTGACGGTTACGGTATACTGTCCGTCGGTTTCAGCTTGCACCGCATCATACTTTTCGCCGTTTATTACAAGTGCGGTAACAGGGACGTCCGTATTGTCACTAATCGTATAGGTTATATTGATATCCTCGCCCTTTGCAGCATACTTTGATACACCTGTGTGTTTCGTTATTGTTGAAGTTATATCAACATCCGCATCCGAGGATATAAGCTCCTCGTCCGAGTGTGTCACACCGTCAAGCCTGTTGTAGGTCGCAAGAACGGTAACCGTGTATTTTCCGGCAGAATTTGCCTTGTAATCATCAAAGCTTACGCTTACAATTCCGCCCTGCGGAATCTTATTGAATTGCTTTGATGACAGAACATTGCCCGAGCTGTCTTTCAGCACTGCCTTGAAGCCCGAAAGCGTACCTGCCGTATCGGTCAGCTTAAACTTTGCACTTATAGTTCCGCTGTTCACCTCGACTGTAAGGTCACTCGCCTTTGGTGCAGTCTTGAAGATTGTAACCGAATTATCCTTCCTGCAATCAAATTTAAGTCCGTTTGTCAAGGTGATCGACTCAATAGTGAGCGTCTGCTCATTATCTCCGTCATACGGAATACGGACAGTGTATTGTCCGCTTTCGGAATCCCTTGTTACTTCGTATGTATTTCCCTTTACTGTTACATACCGGACATTGACTGCCGATGTTTTCTCACCGTTCGCGGTTACCTCCGCACCCAACGATATCGTTACCAACTTTTCGGTGGTATCAACCTTAGTTACTCTTACGCTGCTGATTGAAGCCTGATAATTGACCGAGAAGTCTATCTCCCTGTCTATCGTAAGCACTCCGTTGTTCTTATTGTTCTTCGTGTCGGAATCACGATCATAATTAACCATTATCTTTATGTCATATGCTGTTTCGGCAAGTAAAGAAAGATTTATGGTATAGGTATTACCGCTGTCCTTCTCAACCCGGAGTTCCGTTACACTATCTGCGGCTTTATCCGTTGCCAAAGCTGTTACTGTTGTCACTGCTTTGTCACTGTCAGCAACTTCAAAGGTTATGGTTTTTTTCTTCTCGTCCAGTGTATAGTTTGTGTTCTCCGGAGCCGACCTGAGCACCTCAACACTCGTTACACAATTGTTGACTTCCGCTGTATACTCCGCATCAATATCATTATCAATATAGTTTATCTTTGAAAGCGTGTACTTAACAACTCCCGCCTTATCGGGCATTGTCACATTAACTTTATATACGCCTTCGCTGCCGTTTTCGGAAACAGTTGCAACATCATAGAGAGCGGTTGTATCCTTACCGTCAACTGTGCTTATTATCTCAAAGTTCTTAACATTGTACGGTGCGTTGTCGGTTATGGTAAATGTTATATCAACCTGCTCATTCTTTTCCGCATAATCCTTTCCGGCAGCTGCATCTGCGCTGTTAATAAGAATCATTACCTCGTATGATGCCGTACTGAGAACCTTATCCTTGCAGCCGCTGCTGCCGTCCGTCAGATTATAGTCCGCCGTTACATCAACCGTGTATATTCCCGCATGAACACTGAACCTGCTGAACTTGCAGCTGTATTTTGTTCCGGCTCCGACATCAATCTTTACCGTTTCGACTGTGTCTCCCTTATAGTCTTTCAATGTCGCATACAGAGCCGAAAGCGTATTATCCGCATCCTTAACATCGAATGTAAGGTTAAATATTTCCTGTGAATCAAGCACAAGCTTTGAATTATTGACAGTCGGGGCATTTTTGAATATGACAACCTTCTGTGAAAGTCCGCCGAAAGTCTTCATGTTGTCAAGAATTGCCTGCGTGAGAACAAACTCCTGCCTTTCCTCATTGTCATAAGGTACTATCACATTGTACTTATATACAGTGCCGAACTCCGTTTCCCTGACCTGAGAAATTCTTGATACACCGTATGTTTCGCCGTTTATAACCACCTTATCAACGAAGTGAACCTGTGAAATATTCGAGCTTTCAAAAGATAATGTTACTTCCTTATCCTCCTTATCAATGGTTTCAAGTGCAAAATTATCAAGCTTAAAATTATAATCCTTAATAATCAGCAATTGCGTACTCTGATTAAGTTTATCACGGTTCTTTCCGTCATCCTTGTTTTTATCAAGGTCATAATCGACAGCAACATTGACAATATATGCCCGGTTATTATCAAGTGAGGTTATGTCAATATCGTTTTCTCCTGCTTTTAACGGAGTTTCACTTACTATCTCCCCGCCAAGCATCACAGATGCAACAGCCGTTATTGCCGCACTGTCGTTATCTGTAAACTTGACCGTAAGCTTCGGCTGCTCTCCCGAATTATCAAAAATCACATCAGCCGTCGGCTTATCCCTCAGTACCTCTATGCTGCTCTTATACTTAACACTTGCATTTCCTGACGGATAATTAACAGCGCTGACTGATATATCCTCATCGCCGGCTTTTGAGCCTACAACATAGGAAATGCGGTATTCGCCATTCTCCTGCTGTATGGCGGGATAATCGACTCCGTTTATCGTAAACGATGTCACCATCTCATCGGTATTGTCTGTCACCTTATAGAATATGCCTACCCCAGCACCTTTTTGAGCAAATTCGCCGTCAGTTCTGCTTTCCTTTACGGTCGCCTTTACAGGCTGCTTTATGCTCTGAGATGAGAGTACTCTGCTTAAACTTCCGTTTCCGTCTGCAAGGTCACAGTCGGCAACAAGCTCAACAGTATATGTCCCGCTTGTTTCAGCAGTAAACCGGACTGTACCCGAATTTCCGCTGCACGGTTGTGTATCAAGTATATCTCCGCTGCTGTTTTTGAACACAATATCAGCCGAGCCTATTGTATTATCACTGTCCGTAAGCTCATAATCCGCTGTTACAACCGAGTCCTTAACATCAACACTAAGGTTAGCAGTCGGCTGAGTCCTGAATACGACTATGCTCTCCTCTACGCTGAATTTCTTATGATCCTCAAGCTCCGCCTGCGAAAATTCAAAGAATGTTCTGCCGAGGATATTAAGCTTTATTTCTACAGTATAGGTATTGCCGCCGATTCCCGTAACCTCATACTCTTTGTTGTTTACGGTAACCTTAGATACTTTATATATTGATGCATTCGTGCTTTCAAACGAAAGGGTTACCGTATTGCCGGTTGTATCTGCGGAGTACAATTTCGGTTCCGTTATCTTGAAATCATAGTCAACAAATACCTGAACGGACTGACTCAGAAGCTCCCTCTCATATTGATTTGCACTGTCTTTCTCATTGCTGTCAAGGTCATACAGGACATTTATACTTACCGCATAAATTCCGTTTTCCTCTACTCCGAGGGCATAGCTGTCCTTGCCTTTTTCTACGGCTGTTTCGGCAGCCTTTCTGCCGTTAAGATCCGTAACGGTAATTCTTCCGCTGATAAACGCATTGTCGGCATCATTAAGCTTAAAGGAAATCTTCGGTTCCTCACTGCCGTCATAGTCAAAATCGGTTATTGTCGGTGCATCCTTCAATACCTCTATTTCAACCGTATTTTCAGCCTTGACATTACCGCCGGCATATCTGACTGCGGTCAGGTTGAGTTTCACGTTTCCTGCCTTACTGTCTGCGGTATATATTACCTTATATGAACCGTTGCTCTGCTTCTCTGCGGCATACTCGCTGCCGTTGATAACAAAAGCAGATACATCCTCATATGTGTTGTCCTCTACTGTGTAGATTATCTCCGTTTTCTCATTCTTGCCGACATATTTATTTGCAGCGGTCGAGCTGACACTCTTGACATTTATCGCAAACTCAATGTTCTCGGATGCAATCACTTCGTCAATATGGGTCAGACCGTCTGCCGCATCATAGCTTGCGGCGAACTCTACAGTATAGCTGCCTGCATTTTCAACCGTGAATGATGCGGTACCGCTCAATCCGCTGTACGGAACGCTGTCAATTATTGTTCCGTTCAAATCCCTGAGAACCACATTTGCACCCGTAAGAGTATTATCCTCATCGGTTACCGAGTATCCGACATTCACGTTGCTGCCGTCCTTTGCCGCGCTAAGCTTCACCTTCGGTTTATTCATAAATACCGTAAAGCTTCCGTCAGCCTCAAACTTTTTATGGTTTTCAAGCTCTACGCCCGTAATATTGAGCACGGTCTTTTCAGCCTTGTCAAGAGTAACACTTACAGTATACGTATTGCCTGTTCTTACGGCATCATAATCCTTGCCGTTAATCGTAACCTTTGCAACATTATATACGGATGCGTTTGTACTCTCAAAACCTAATATTACGGTCTTTGTCCTGTTATCCACGGATTTAAGCACGGGGTTGGAATACGTAAACTCATAATCGGTAAATACCTGAATTGTATTGCTGTACAACTCTTTCTCGGACTGATTCTCGGTATTGCTTGTGTCCTTATCCCTATCATAAAGGACAGTTATGCCTACAGTATACATTCCGTTCTTCTTAATACCGAGGTCGTAAGTTTCCCTGTCCTTCTCCACAGGTATCTCACTGACAACTCCGTTTGAATCAGTAACAGTTATCCCACCGCTTATGAACGAATTATCCGGGTCACTGAGTCTGAAAGATATCTCTGACTTTTCCGAACCGTCATAATCGAAATCGGTTATGCCCGGAGCATCCTTCAGCACCTCTATGGAATTGCTGTACTTAAAGTTTACCTCCTCGTTTGAATAACCGACTGCGGTAAGCTCGATCTTTTCTTCTCCTGCCTTGTCACCCGTAGTATAAATAACCTTATACCTTCCGTCACTCTGCTTTTCCGCCTTATATTTCCTTCCGTTTAAGGTAAACGTTGAAACATCCTCATATGTATTGTCATCTACTGTGTAGAATATTTCTGCTTTTTCGTTTTTCTCGAAATACTTCTTTGCAATTTCTCCGGTTACGCTGTCTACATTTATTGAAAATTCGGTGCTGCCCGACTTCAATACCTCATCCTTATGGGTGAGTCCGTCAACTGCATCATAGCTTGCAATGATTTCAACCGTATACGCACCCGCATACTCGATACTGAAGTCAACACTGCCCTTCAGCTCCTGACATGGCACGGTGTTGATAATATCTCCGTTCACGTCACGCAGTACAAGCCTTATGTCCTCAGCAATCTTCTCTTCATCGGTCACTGTATAGCTTGTATGTATAACATCATCCTCAATGACTGTTTTTAATTCTGCTGTCGGAACCTTCTTAAATACAACGAAGCTCTTACTGAGTTTGAAGGTCTTTTTATCCTCAAGCTCAGCCTGTGTCATTTTAAGCTCTGTTCTGCTGCGTTTATCCAATGTTACTGTGACGGTGTATGTATCACCCTTGACAGTCGGCTTGTAATCTTTGCCGTTTATAATTACATCCGATATCTTATAGATTGAAGCATTTGTGCTGTCAAATGTAATTGTAACCGTCTTTTTCTCGTTATCAACGGATTTTATTTTTGCGTTGGTGAATTTGAATCCATAGTCGACCAATACCTGTATCTCGCCGCTCGTAAGCTCGGTACTTGCCTGATTATCGTCATCCTCCTTGTTGCTGTCACGGTCATAGGTAATGTTGATGCTTATATTGTATAATCCGTTTTTGGATATATCAAGGTCATAATCCTCAACAAGCCTTATAACAGGAATTTCTTTTTCATAACCGTCCGCACCTCTGACAACTATTGTACCGCTTATGAATGTGTCGTCGGGGTCATTGAGCTTGAATGATATTCTCGGCTCATTGCTTCCATCGTAAGTAAAGCCGTCTATTGTGGGAACATCCTTTAGCACTTCTATCGTTCCGGTACATGATACGTTGACACTCTCATTTTCATAATTTACGGCGGTTATGTCTATGTTTTCAATTCCCGCCTTATTACCCGCGGTGTAGCTGATCTTGTACTCATTGTCACCCAGCTTTTCGGCAGGATAATCCTTTCCTCCGATTGTGAAAGACTTTACGTACTCATATGTATTATCATCAACTGTGCAGAATATGTCGACTCTTTCATTCTTGTCGGCATAATCCTTTGAAACCTTACACGTAATGTTGTCAATATCAATATTAAATACGATCTCATCCGAAGTAAGTTCCTCGTCAATATGCTGTCTGCCGTCAACTACATCATATGAAGCAAGAATCTTGACTGTATACGTTCCTGCCTTTTCTATGGAAAATTCGGAGGAACCTTCAAAAGATCCTGACTTGATATTCTTTGTCTCAATAGCAGCTCCATATACGTCACAGAGAACAAGCTTTACATCATCGGCAATTCCCTCGTTATCTATAACAGCATAGCCGACATCAATCTTATCCTCACCGGGTACTATGTTCAGGATCGCTGTCGGAGCGGTTTTAAATACCACGAGATCTGCACTGACACTGAATTTCTTGTGATTTTCAAGTTCTGCGGACGTAATGCCGAGCACTGTCCTGTCGCAGCTGTCAAGGGTTATCCTGACTGTGTAAGCATCACCGTTTTTCTCGGTGTCATACTCGTTTCCGTTTACGGTAACCTTTGTTACCGGATAATCCGATGCATTCGTGCTGTCAAAGCTTAACACGACCGTCCTGTTCTTATAGTCTACCGACTTAACGGCTGCATTTTTAAAGGTAAATTTATAATCTGTAATAACCTGAATTTCACCGCTGTACAGTTCCTCGGTCTTTCGGTTCGCCTTGTCATCCCTGTTGCTGTCAAGGTCGTATGTAACATTAATGCTTATACCGTATGTTCCGTTCTCCTTAAGTCCGAGATCATATGCTTCCTTACCCTTTTCTATCTCAACCTCCGTCTTTCCGCCCTGAGAATCGGTCACAATGATTTTTCCGGCGATAAAGGCATTGTCGGAGTCGTTCAGAATAAAGGATACTACTGTTTTTTCATTTCCGTCGTAGTCAAAACCGGTCAAGGCGGGAACTCCTTTGAGTACCTCAACCGTGCTGCTGCACTGTACCGGCACAGACTCGGTGGAATACTGCACAGCAGTTACATTAAGAGTTTCCATTCCCGCATCATTGCCGACCCTGAAGCTGACTTTGTATGTATCATCGCTCTGTTTTTCTGCGGGATAATCCCTGCCGTTTATTGTAAACGATTCTATATCCTCATAGGTATTGTCCTCAACGGTATAAATTATATCTGCCGTTTCACCCTTGTTGACATAGTCCTTTACTGCCTTGCCCGATATACTGTCTATATCAATGGGCATGATAACATCGTCCGCTCCAATCACTTCATTCTTATGGATCCTTCCGTCAACAGCATCATAGCTTGCAGTTATCTCGACAATATATGCCCCCGCCCTTGCCGGGAATGTAACTGTTCCTTCGTAATCACTGACAGCCTTGGTATCAGCCACAGTACCGTCGGCAGTCTTTAACACTAACTTGAAATTCTCGGCTATACTCTCCTGATCAACAATTATATAGCTTACATCAATCTTATCCTCGCCTGTTATCGGATTTACAACCGCAGTCGGGGCTTTCTTGAATACCGTAAAGCTTTCGTTTACGGTAAACTTCTTATGATCTTCAAGTTCTGCCTGAGTTATATTCAGCTCCGCTCTGTCTGTACTGTCAAGCTGTATTGTAACCGTATAGGTATCTCCGTCTGCCGTAACGTCATAATCCGTCCCGTTCACAGTGAGCTTTGATACCTTATAAATGGACGCATTTGTGCTGTTGAAGCCTATTGTAACCGTCTTGGCATCATAATCAACGGATTTTACGGCGGAATCGGTAAAGGTAAAGTCGTATTTTACTATAACCTCAATTTCCTTGGCGGCAAGCTCTTTTACTTCACGGTTATCCTCATCCTGCTTGTCGCTGTCAAGGTCATATGTAAGCTTAACACTTATGTTATACAATCCGTTATCTTCAATTCCGAGGTCATAGCTGCTCTTTTCTTTGTCGATAGATATCTCGTTCTTATAGCCGTTTTCACCCGTCACAACTAAGATTCCGCTGATAAAGGCATCGTCGTCATCTGTAAGTGTGAATGATACACATGGCTTATCGGCACCGTCATAGTCTATCTCGGATACGGTCGGAGCCGTTTTGAGTACCTCTATGCTGTCGCTATGCTCCGCTGCAACCGATGTGTCGGCAAATTTCAATGAGGTCACATTAATATCCTGTTTTCCTGCTTTATCTCCCGCGGTATAGGATATTGTGTAAACATTACCCTCCTGATTAACAACAGGATAATCCTTGCCGTTAATCGTAACGGCAGTCAGTTTCTCATTTGTATTTGTTTCTATCGTGTAGGAGATGCCTACCTCCTCATTTTTATTTACATACTTCCTGTCAACATCACATTTTGTTATTTCCGCCGTAATATCAATAGAAGCTGTCTTTGTTCCTATTACTTCATTTTTATGGGAAAGTCCGTCAACGACATCAAAGTCTGCAATAACATCAGCAGTATATTCGCCTGCCGTCAGATCATCAAACTTAACGCTTCCCGATGTCTTTGAACCAAGCTCCTCCGAAGTTTTACTTGCCACAGCATTTCCTACGGAATCCTTTAACTCGATGCTGAACTCTTTTACTGTCTTGTCATCATCAAGGATATTATATCTTACCTCTACCGAGGTCTTTTCCGTATCAAGCTCAACCTCAGCGGCAGGATGGTTTTTGAATACAACAAATCCCGTTTCAGCGGAATCTATGTCAAATCTTTTCCGATCCTCAAGCACAATCTGCGTTATCGTCAGCACAGTCTTATCTCTGTTTTCAAGAGGAACTCTGACGGTATAGTTATCCCCGTCCCTGCTTACACTATATTCCTTGTTGTTTACAACTACCTTTGAAACACCGTAATACTTTGAGACATTAGTGCTGTTGAAGCTGATTGTAACGCTCTTGTCATCATAGTTTACGGAGTCGATTTTTGCATTGCTGAACGTAAACTTGTAATCTACAAGTACCTCAACGTCTTTCTCTGCCGCAGCGATGGTAAATTGATTATCTTCATTCCGTCTGTTGCTGTCGAGATCATAGGTTATACTCACACTTATATGGTATACTCCGTTCTCGCTGAGCTTCAGCTGATACTTGTAATCTTTTTTTCCTGTATCAAGGGCTATAGTCTGAACCTTATCTCCGTTCTCGCTGACAACAACTATTTCTCCCTTTATAAACGCACTGTCCTTATCATTAAGTGTGAACGACACGATATGTTTATCCTCGCTGTCATCAAATACAAAATCTTTGATTGTCGGCTTATCCTTAAGTACGTCCACCGACACACTCGCACTTGCATTTGCCGAAGCATCGGAGAAAATCACCTTCTCGACCTTAATTGTTTCCGCTCCGGCATTTTTCTGTACCGTGTATTTCAGTGAATATTTTCCGTCCTTATTTTTGCTGACGGGATACTCTTTGCCGTTTATAACAACACCCGTTGCATCATCGGCAGTATTGGAATCAATACGCATCTCAAGACTGACAGTTTGTCCCTTTGTCGGGTACGGCTCTGATGTGCTTAAGTCCTTTATTGCTGCCTTGATTGCAATTTCGAGATCGGCAGAGTTGAGAACCTCCTTTTTGTGTGACTTGCCATCGACGAGCTCAAAGTCTGCTGCTACCTCTGCCTTATACACACCTGCACACTTATCCCCGGATACGTCAAAACTTACACTCGTCACGTTCTTTGAAACTTTCTTTGTTTCAATTGTCCTGCCGTTCCTCTTGAGTACAGCGTAAACGGACGAAACAGTACCGTCCTTATCATCAAGGCTCCAACTGAAATCAATCGTATTGCCGGTTTTGTTATGTATGAGCTTGGTGTTCTTCACAGTAGGAGCCGTCTTGAATACCTTCAGTCCAATCGACCGATCCATTTCAATCTGCACTTCATTGTCGAGTATAACATCTGTGATTTTATATTCCGCAGCGCTTTCGCTCTTATACGGTATTTCAACCTTATATTTATTCGCAGAACCAACACGCTTTGCCTGGTATGTCTTTCCGTTGACTACGACCTTTTCAATATGCCGTCCTTCGACCGCTGTCGTGCTTTCAAATTCTATAACCAGCTTTCGGTTATTCCTGTCAACGGAAACGCTTGCATTTCTTACGTCAAGTGCATAATCGACAGCCTCGATCTCCTTTGTCAGGATCATTTCAATATCTTCATGAGCCCCGTTATCTCTCTCACTGTCAAGATCATATTTTGCACTTGCCACAACGGTATATTTTACCCCTGCCTTAAGTCCCTTAAGGGTATAAACATTCCTGCCCGACTTCATTCCGTCCGGTGTAACCTCAACGCTCTCACCGTTTTGTCCTCTGACAATAATAGTTCCGCTTACAAGTGAGTTGTCGGGGTCGTCTATATCGAACGAAATATTATATCCGTTCTTTCCATCATTTAATGTATAATTTTTGAGAGCAGGTTTATCCTTTAAAATCTCAACGGAAATTTTGCCGCTTACGTCAAGCTTTTTACCGTTATCCAGTATTACCCGTGAAACAGACAAATCCGTCTTTTTGCCTGCCGCTTCCGGGGTCGGCACTTTTGCCGTATAGTAATATTTTTTATCACTTATCTTTGTCGCCGTTACCGGATAGCTCTTGCCGTTAATCACAACCTTTTTAATGAGAGTGTGAGGATTTATTGTCGCCTCAAATCCGAAAAGTATATTCTTTTCTCCCTTTGTCGTGTAATAAATACCGTCAATAAGTTCGGAAGTCTGTCCGCTCTGAGCAGAAAACTCTACCTTTCCGAGATCCGCCTCATAATCGGTATCATTGCCGGCATCGTCAATAATAATTCCGACATCATTTATATCGACATTGCCGTCGTTATTTACGTCCAAATCGGGATTATTTGTATTCGTACCTTCCGTACCCGGGCTGCTTTGAGTCTCTGTATTTTCGGAATTGCCCGGATTGTCCGTATCACTCGGATTTTCTGTATCACCCGGATTGTCAGTATCACCCGAATTATCCGTACTGCTGTCGGAGTCGGATGAGCTTTCCGTACTTTGGGTATCGTCATCACCGGAAGTCTGAGTGTCGGACTCATCGCTGTCCTTATCGTTATCTATACCGAGAAGATATTCAAGAACCTCCTTTGCATCATCATAATCCACCTTTCCGTCAGTGTTTACGTCAGGCTGTTTTGATGTAAACACCACAATTGACGCAATTATCAGTCCTGCCGCAGCAACGGCACTGATTGAAGCTGCTATCACTCTGTTTTTTGTATTCTTTGACCTGATAAAGAACACGACCGCAACCAAAATAATTAAGGCAGCCGCTGCAACAAGGAGTATACCTATCCATGTGTTGCCCGAACCCGATGAAACCGAAATACCCCCATCGGTTATTTCAACATCCGCATCAGTTGCTTCTTTATCATCCAATGCATTTTCTTTAACATAAATCTGAACTGAATCACCCGATAGCGATGATGCCTTATCTCCATCCGAAATACTGACATTATCCACAACTACCGAGGTTGTCCCCGCCTTTGCATCGTCCCTTACCCTTAGCCTTATCTCAAGGACATCGGAACCGCTCTGACCTGATTTATTGATAAGTCCGAACTTATTGTTTTCACTGTTATAAACAATATCGGACCAATTATCCTGAGCCTGAAAGCTGCTCTTTTCAATAGGCTCAAATACATTCTTATCATAACTCAGCTTTGCCGCATATGCATAAAGATCGGCATCTTCCCCAAGGTCAAGCGAAATGACAACACTGCCTCCTCTCTCAACCCTTTCGGTATCTGCACTCAAGACAATATTTTCCGCCGCATTTACAGACATAGTTGTCGTAAAAAGGCAGATAAGAAGTGTTGTAAATACCGTAAATAATTTTAAATTCCTACCCATAATCAGCAGCCCCTTTTCTTATGACCGAACACTACAATTAAATTACGTCTTATTAATGTATCTGTTTTACCGCAATTTACGGTCATGTACTCTCATTACAAATTATATCATACAAAAAGTTACAATTCAACCAACTTACGTAATTTTAATAAATTTGCACAAACAATAAATCCGGTCATAATTTGTTTACTCATAACCTTGCCGACTTTTATATTATGTCTTGCAGTATCGGGAAAAAAATGATAGAATAGTGTATATGATTTTAATTGGAGGATAAAAAAATGAAAAATACGGAAAAAAATCTTGATACTATCGCAAATCTCTGCAAAAACAGAGGATTTGTGTATCCCGGCTCGGAAATATACGGAGGTCTTGCAAACACATGGGATTACGGTCCTCTCGGCTCGGCTCTGAAAAATAATATCAAAAATTTATGGCTTAAGAAATTTGTGCAGGAAAATAAATATAACGTCGGTCTTGATGCCGCTATCCTTATGAATCCGCAAACATGGGTAGCTTCAGGTCACCTCGGCGGCTTTTCCGATCCGCTTATGGATTGTAAGGAATGTAAGACAAGACACAGAGCCGATAATATTATTGAGGATTTTGACGGTACAAATGTCGCCGGCTGGTCTAATGAGCAGCTTGCAGATTATATAAATGAAAAGAATATACCTTGCCCCGTCTGCGGGAAACATAATTTTACGGAAATACGTCAGTTTAATCTTATGTTCAAAACTTTTCAGGGCGTTACGGAGGACAGCAAGGATACCCTTTATCTTCGTCCCGAAACCGCTCAGGGTATCTTCGTAAACTTTGCTAATATCCAAAGAACAACAAGAAAAAAAGTGCCTTTCGGAGTTGCACAAATCGGTAAATCTTTCAGAAATGAAATAACTCCCGGTAAATTTATCTTCCGTGTGCGTGAATTTGAGCAGATGGAGCTTGAATTTTTCTGCAAACCCGGAACCGATCTCGAATGGTTCACATACTGGAGAGGCTTCTGCCGCGACTGGCTGTATTCACTCGGAATAAGTGAGGAAAATCTCAGACTCCGTGACCACGACCCCGAGGAGCTTTGCTTCTATTCAAAGGCAACGACAGACTTTGAATACCTCTTCCCGTTCGGCTGGGGTGAGCTGTGGGGTGTTGCGGACAGAACGGATTACGACCTTACACAGCATATCAATACAAGCGGCAAGAGTCTTGAATATTTTGATCCGACAACTAACGAAAAATATATACCTTACGTCATTGAGCCGTCACTCGGAGTTGAACGTCTTTTCCTTGCCGTTCTTTGTGAAGCATATGACGAGGAAAAAATTGACGAAAAGGATACACGTACAGTTCTTCATCTGCACCCTGCTCTTGCTCCGATAAAAGCTGCCGTTCTTCCGCTTTCAAAAAAGCTTTCCGAAAAGGCTGAAAAAGTATATGAACAACTTTCAAAAGACTTTATGGTCGAATTTGACGATACAGGCTCTATTGGTAAGCGTTATCGCCGTCAGGACGAAATAGGCACACCTATGTGTATAACCTTTGACTTTGATAGTCTTGATGATAATTGTGTAACTGTCCGCGATAGAGATACAATGAATCAGGAAAGAGTTGCAATTGATAAACTCAATGATTATATCTCTGAAAAAATTAAGTTTTAAATATGTTATAAAATAAAATCCAAGGCTGCCCTGCTATACATATAGTTGAACAGGGCAGCCTTATCATATTATTATAGAATTACGCATATTATCTATCGGGTGAAACAGATGAAAAAAATTTTATCAATTATTTTGGCTTCTCTTATATTTTCGGGAGCTGCAATATTCTGTCTTACAGGTGCATCTTCGGGTAAAAAAGACTTTATCAAATATGCCGAATTTAACGTTACTTATCCTGCCCTTGAAAAGGCTATGAATATTGATATAGATACCTATGGTGAGGATATTCATATTAACTGGATAGAAGTACTCGCTTATCTCGGTGCAAAATACGGCGGTGATTTTAAGCGATATTCAAGCAAGGACATGGATGATATCATAAACAGACTTAAAGCCGGAGAAAAAATAGAAGCCATAACCGGGGATATGAAATATTATAATTACTATAATCAGGTCTATTCCGCCGTACTCGGTGGTATGCTGGGAGAATATAACGAATACAGCGGCGAGGGGGAAAATATTACATCCGAAAAGAAGTACGGTCTGAAATGCTGCTCCCCCATCGCCGCAACCTTTCCTTTTTCCGATTTTGACGATTTCGGAGCGTCAAGAAGCTACGGTTATAAACGGCAGCATATGGGACATGATATGATGTGTGCAGTCGGTACTCCGATTATATGCGTTGAGGACGGTACTGTCGAATGTATGGGCTGGAACCAATACGGCGGCTGGAGGATAGGTATAAGAAGTAATGATAAAAAGCGGTATTATTACTATGCACACCTAAGACAGAACCGTCCATATCACTGCGACCTCAAAGAGGGTATGACTGTTCATGCGGGAGAGGTAATAGGCTATGCAGGTCGGACAGGCTACAGTGCAAAGGAAAATGTCAATAACATAGAAACTCCGCACCTGCATTGGGGTATGGAGCTGATCTTTGACGAAAGTCAGAAGGAATGTGATAATGAGATATGGATTGACCTGTATGCCCTGACAAAGCTTCTTCAAAAGCATAAATCAAAAACCGTAAGAGTTGCGGAAACAAAGGAATATTATTCTATTTTTCAGAAGCAGTAATCCGGTCAAGTATCTTCCATGCGGCAACCTCTATACGTCTATATGTTCCGTCCGGACTTCCCCTTTCAATCGGATTGCCGTTTATGTCAGTTTTTATGCTTGAATTAAGGCTCATAAAGGACAGGTGCTGAGAATATACGAAAATCGTATCCTTACATTCATCATCATTTTTAATACTTTCGGTGCCCAATGCAGAACACCTTCCGAATGTAATGACACAATTATATCCTGCTATATCTTCCTTAAGACGTTTTAGATTTTCAGGCTCGGTTATTTCGGCCGGCTTTGCCTCGGTACGGTTATCATGTGCCTTATAGTGTACAATTTCCGATGAGTTTGTTATACGGTAATCATAACGGTTTGTCGAGGGGAAAATATCCGGCCGCTGTTTATTCAGTATTGTAAGCATCATATCAAGATTTTTTCCAGTCTGACCGTTTAAAAGCAGACCGCTTTTAAGCTCCTCCTGTCCGGGGCATGAAAATATAAATGCTGTTTTTATATCTCCCCTTCCCTCATTTCTTTTTACTCTTAATACGGTTTCACCCATAGGCTTTTGACTCCTTTTCTTTAATATATTTTTTATGCACTATTGTAAAAATCAAACAAAGCTGATATAATCAAAACAAAGCAACCGTATCTGAAGGAGGAATTTTTGTGAAAATACACTTTACCAAAATGCACGGTGCAGGCAATGATTATATCTATATTAATTGCTTTGAATACAAAATTAATAATCCTGATGCTTTAAGTATTCTGATTTCCGACAGGCACAAGGGTATCGGCGGCGACGGTATTGTTCTTATATGCCCGTCCGATAAGGCTGATGCACAGATGCGTATGTTCAATATTGACGGTTCGGAGGGTGCAATGTGCGGCAATGCAATAAGATGTGTTGCAAAATTTATTTATGACAATAACTATGCTCATAAGAATATCGTAACCATTGAAACAAAAAGCGGTATAAAGACCATTGAAATAAAAAGTGAAAACGACAAATTTATTGGTGCAAAGGCAGATATGGGAAAAGCTATTTTCATACCAAAGGATATACCTATGATTTATGACGGCGAAAGCTTTATAAATCAGCCGTTGGAGGTTTGCGGAAAAACATATCTCTGCACAGCCGTTTCAATGGGCAATCCGCATTGTGTTACATTCGTTGATGATGTTGACGGCATAGAGCTTGAAAAAATCGGTCCCATGTTTGAAAATCACCCGATTTTCCCTGACAGGGTCAATACTGAATTTATACGTGTCATTGACGAAAACAATATTCAGATGAGGGTATGGGAACGTGGCTCGGGGGAAACCTTAGCTTGCGGAACAGGCTCATGTGCTGCAACAGCCGCAAGTGTACTTAACGGCTATTGCAGGAGAAATACACCGATTAATATACATCTTCGCGGCGGTATCCTTACAGACACATTCAAAGATGATGATACCGTGATAATGGAGGGTAACGCTGTTAAGGTATTTGAGGGAGTTATAGATACAGATGATTTAGAATAATGTCTTCCCTGTCGCAATTATGCGGCAGGGAAATTTTTTACTCTTTTACACTGCTTTCTGCTTGCCTTGTTATCTCTTCAAGCTGATTTAAAATCTCACTGAAATACCTCGGATTTACCTTATCAAGCATTATCGCTTTGTTGTCGTCTGCTTCGTCATAAACATAACTTCCATGTTGTACTGTTCCGGGGGTATAGAAACGCACATTTTCTATTGTTACATTTTCATCTTCACCACCGACATACATACCACTGAAATGAAGTTCAACCGCATTTCCCTTGAGGCTTACCGTACCGTCAGAATTTTTAATTCTCTCGGTAACGTCCTCACGGTAAAATACGTAAAATCCTCCGGCATCCTGTATCGAACCCTTAGACCAACCAAATTTTGAGGTTCTGCCTAAAAGTGACATACCGTTAAGCTCTCTGCCGCTGAAACGGTTAAGGTCAAGTTTTCCTATTTCTTCGTTATTTATTCTGTAAACCATACGTTCAAGCTGTTCTATCGGCTGTGATATCTCATAGTCGCTTAACTGCTCTTTCCATGCGGAAAGTGTATCCTCATCAAGGTCTATCGGGTGTACAAGTCCGATTTTTACATTGTCTGCAAGTTCATATTCTTCCTCATCTACGGTATTAAACGTACCGTCCTCCATATATCGGAACGTCTGAACCATATTATCCCCGTCGTATGCCGCCCATATCAAACCTATTGCAAAACTATGCATAACAGGATTTTTTACAAACAGTTTTTCCCAGTTGTCCTTACTCCATCTTCTGTCAGCGAGCAGTGCTGTTTCAAGACGCATTTTCTGTATAGCAATAACATTTTTAAGCTGCTTTTTCATCTGCTTAAATTCCGTATTAGCCACCTTTGCTGTTTCTTCATCATCTTTCTTGCCCGGTGAGGGCATTGTTTTAAGTTTTTTGTTGGTTTCGTCATAAACCTCAAGTTCCAATGCAGGATTTATAAATACCTTGAACTTTCTTGTTCCATAATCAAATATTCTTAGCATATTCTCATCAAAACCGAGGTCGGGTACTATCTTATCACCAAGTTCATCAGCGGTAATACCGAGTGCCTCGGCCGCTGTGTCCATTGCCTCGACTGCGGCTTTCTTTACCTGCTTTTGCTTAAATTTATGTGCTAAATTATCCACAGTCATAAGTGCAAGCGAACTTCCGTTAAGTGCTATTGCCTTTACTGCTTCGGCGGCTATTGCGCCTCTCATATTTTCCGCCCATTCCTTTATGTATGAAAGTGCGGTTTCTACCATTACATCTCCGCCGTGAATTACCGAAAAATACAATGCCCATTTCTTTTTTGACTCCGCACCGTCACTCAGCCATTTTGAGAATATCTCCATAGCAAATTTAGACAGTTCATCTTCATTGAGTTTATCGGCAAGCATTATTGCATAATCATTTCTGCCGACTGTCTGCATATTTGCATAGCAAAGTATTATTGCCTGCATATATTTATCTTCAGCTACTTCTCCGCTTTTGAAATGTACAACGGGATTTGTATTTTCGTAAAGCCAAAGTAGTTTTTTATTTTTTCCGCCCTTGTGCAGATTTTCAACCAACTGCTCCGCCGAAATTTCATTTTGCACCGTTTCCTCAGAGTCGGATACATTCAAAATTCGTATTAATTTATCTGTGATTTTCGCACTTTTTTCTGTTTCAAGTGCTTTCGCAAAAGCATCACGGTAATTATCCGCACCCCAAGACGAAAGTATTTCTATCGCCGTATCACGCACAAACTGCTTTTTTGAGGAAAGCATTGATAATATCTCATTTTCATATTCCCTGTGCTGTCCGATAATTTCCGTTATGGTGCGGCGTACTTCCTTTGAACTGTCGCCACACATAGCAATCAAACGCTCTTTATTCCTGCCGTCAGTATTGGTTTTTTCAAGATAACGGGTATAACAGCAACGAAAAAACACATCTTGCTCCGGACATATTTTCTCGTAGTATTTATCTGATTCTTTACTGTTTTCTTCCATAATGGCGACCAAAGCATCCGCTATCACAGTTTTTCTTTCTTCAAAATCTAAATTTTGGCTGTATATCAATTCAAATAAACCTATTCTGTCCTCCGGCGAAATATGCTCTCGGATAACACCTCTAAAAACATTGATCATGGTCGTTTTCGCTAATTCATTTTCATTTCCTTGGAATGCCGCTCTGATGTATTTTGCAATACAGCGAGGATTCTGAATGATTTTAAGTGCCAAATACCGGTTATAAAATTCCCCAAATCCGGAAAGCTGACTTAGTAAGTTTATCTCATGCTGTTCGTAACTCCATTCTTTATAATCCTCATACAGTTCATCTCTAACCGACTCCAAAACGCTGACATCTGCATTTCCTTTCAGATAATCCATAACTTCCCGTCGGATAGTGTTTTTTACATCCGTTACCTCCCTATGAATAACATTGTCTATCATTATATTTTCAGTATCAAAGTCATATTTTTCTTTTACATCAGGCACAGCCCTTTCCAGTATTTTATACAGGTACTGATAACAGTCAAACATATAGCCCCACTTTGCTCCGACTCCCAAGGGTTCGTTGGAGGGCATACACGATATGAATTGTTCAGTGTATTTTTTTGCCAGCATTTCTAAAAAACAAAGAGAGTTCTTTGCCTGATATCCTGATTCCGGCATCTTGAACGCATCGACAATTACCGCACTCTGTACTGTGCGTTTTATCATTTTGTCCACGCTTGAATTTAGTGCAGTTTCGCCTACCTCAGCCACTATCTCCATGTTATTTTTGAAATAGTTATTGGGTACGAATTGAAGGATTGCTGACAGCAGGGTATAATAATTCATTTTCATTCTGAGTTTAAATCTATGACGAAGTTCATCCCCGTAATTCATGCTCATATACAACAGGAGAACCATATTTTCCTGATCGGCAGTGTAATGAGAGGGCATACCTTTTTCTGTCTGCAAAAGACAGCCTTCCATTTCCTCCAGTTCTTCGGCACTGAACATACCATCTTTCCGGTAAGCAAGGGCAAGGGCATAAAGTCTCTCACGAGCCAGACTGTTATCTTTGATACAATAGTTCTTTCCGGCTATGTAGGCATCACGGGGATTCTTTGCAGCCGCTAAAATAATGCTGTTCGTGTAGAGATTTTTCCCAATGCTCATACCAAATGCCAAAAAAGCCAGCATTTTGGGCTGCAATTCTTCTGCGGTATATTTTCTTTCGTAAGCATGGCATAATCTATTCCTTAATCCCGGATTTTCATACTCATCATACATACGAAACAAAAAACGACCTATCGTATTCCCACAAAGTGCATCAAGAAACAGAATAAATCTATCGGACACTTCCATTGTTATTTTTATCGGCAGATATTTGATCTCGTCAAAAAGCATATTACTGTCATTATGAGCCGAATCATAATTCAGATTTTTCAATTTCAGCCGAGTAAGCAGGGACAAATCAGCCTCCTTTGAAAAATCAAAAAACTCTCTTGCAATATCCTCTTCTTCCCCGCAAATTCCAAGCTGTCCCAACACATGGAGTATTTTTGGGGTAATATCACCGTCATTTACAGTAGTTGTCAGAAGATTCATTTTCATTTCCTCACTTTCATAAAATTTTTTTATTTAGTATTATTAATGCATTTTCAATAGCCGTACCCGACCATTTCACACAGCATATTAATATCACAAAATTCTACTGTTTATCAGTCTTTAGGGAGGATAAACAAAAGCAGGCACTAATTATCTCCTTTATAATATAAGTTATTGATTGCCTGTCTTATCTCGGTTTTCTTTATGCCTGTTTTCAGATACAGGTAAATTTCTGTTAATATTCCGATTATTTCGGAGTTATCATTTCTGTATGTATGATTTTTTGCTCTGAGCATATCAGAAAGATTTTTCAGTTTTTCAGCAAGCAGGATAAGTCCTGATTTTTTACATTCCTCACTAATATCCTCAATCTGAGTATAGAAGTCAAATGTATTTATTCCGCACTGTATTATATCACATAAAATACTTTTTATATTTTTGAACAGATTGGCAAAATGCCCGTATCTTTCATCATATCCGAATATTTCGTCCTCGTCCGCACCAATCTCGGGAGGAGTGATTTTATCGAATATCGCTATCGGATATATACAGCATTTTGAATTTTCTATATATGCATTTCCGAATATAACATACCTTTTTTCGGGATCTTTCAGCATTATTTCTCCTGCTTTTACAAACTGTTCAAAAAATATCTTTTCATTACTTCTGTATCTTGTTTTAAGAGTTATACGCTGTCCGTATTTATCCTCAACAATTATATTATGTGTTTGCGTTATCTCATCTGATACCGAGCTTATACATTTTTCCGGCATCAACATAACAAGCGTTTCCCTCTCATCTTCTGTACCCGATAAAAAATTATCCTTTATAAGTTTCAGAAAATCCGTATATATTCTTTCATATATTGCTTTTTGATTAAGATTCGGTTTACATATCTCCTCCGCCCTTGTATCATTTGATGACGAAAGCTTTATACCTGAAAGCTTTGGTAATGTAAGCCGAATCTCATATTTCATTATTATATCTACACCACCGTATAGTCCCCAAGGTGCTTTTGACATATTACGGCGATTATTTGTTTCATAAAATGTTGGACGTATATCGGAATATGTAAAATAGCTGTTCGGTGAGGTGGGATCTTTATTTACAAAATAATATATTTCTCCCTCATAGCCTGCACTTGAGGAAAAGTACCTTTGCGTTAGCGGAATTATTTCAAGTGCGTCTGTTATTGTGTATTTACTTTTAAATTCCCCCATAAGCTCCCTTAGCTTTTCCTCATCATTTTCAGATATAATAGATTTAAGTACAATTATAACATCCATTATATTTTCAAAAAGTATATTGGAATTAAATTCGGGTGAATGTGTTATATAGCCGTTTAACCTGTTTCCTATTTCCCTCATGCTTTTTTCCGTATCTGCAAGCTGTGCATTGTGACACATAACAGCAACGGATTCAGCCGTTTCCGCCGCATCATCAGGGGTTCTTACAAGCCCGTCAGAAAGAATTTTTTCAAGAAATTTCAAAGCATAATCCGCACAATCATGTATCGCTCCGATATCAAGCTCCACCTGTTTTTCCTCGGCAGGCAGAAGTTTCTCCGCACTTGTCACATTATGCTTTAGCTGCCATGTAAGGATTGCCGCCGCCTTATGCTTACATAATTCCTTGCTGTGACAGGTACAGGCTGAATATTCAAGCGGAGAAATAAGCTTTACTGTTGCGTTATCCTCGGGTATCTCAACCGTGATTACCGACATTTCCTCGACCTTTGGCAGAATACCTAACTTTACCTTATCAAGATATTCATTATAATATTTTTTCTTCATTGCCTTTTGCAGCTTTTCAATCGGAAATTCCCTCAATTCCCTATCAAGCTGCTCCGCCTTTTCTTTTACGGCTGATTGCTTATTATTTTCCTCTGATTTATCCGTTTCATTCTCAGAAAGAAGTTCTTTTTTAAGCCATAAAATCGCTGTAATTATATGGCGACATATACTTCTTGACGGACAGGTACAAGTGCTTTCGGCAAGTGGGTCAAGTATAACACACTGTACTCCATCTATATCAACATAAGCCGAACCGTCAATATATGATACTTTTATTTTTGCCGATTCAATATCCTTACAGGCTCTTTTGAGTATTCCCTTATTACTAAGGCTTATCAGATATTCGTCATCAGCCGACATCAGATTTTTCTTTAATCCTTCCATTATTACTGCAACTCCTAAAAGGAAAAATACGCTGCAAATTTACAGCCGTTCTGTTTTACTCTTCTGTCGGGTGCAATTGCTTTCACCACCCTAACCAATCATTTTACCTATGTAATCTCCAAGCTGTTCGGGAGTCATAGCACCTACAAACGCTCCCATATTCACAAGTGTCTGTGCAATACTCATGTCATACACAGGGTTGGCTTCCCTGTCAAGTGCGGTAAGAAATATCATCTTACTCCCCGACGCTATTATATCACCACAGGTTTTTATAAGCTGTCCGGGACTTCCTCCCTCATACAAATCTGTTACGGTTACATAAATCGTATTATGCGGATTAGTACAAAGACTCTCACAATATGTTATAGCTTTTCCTATGTCCGTACCACCGCCAAGCTGCATACCGAGAAGTACCTCCACAGGATCATCGGCATATCCGCTCAGATCTACTACATTCGTATCAAAAATTATAAGCTTTGTATCAATCATCGGCAGCTTTGCAAATATTCCTGCCATAACTGCACTATATATCACACTATCAAGCATTGATCCGCTTTCATCAACCGCAATTATTACCTTCCATTTATTGTAACGTCTTGTGCGGCTGTTAAAATATACATTCTTCAAAACAATCTGCTTTTTTTCGGTATCATAATTCTTAAGATTCCGTTTTATTGTACGCTTTATATCAAGGTTTCTTATTGATTTTACATTAGACGGTAAATTTCTGTTAAGCTTTCCGAGAAGTGAGCGTTTTATCTCGGTTTGCAGCTTTTCCGTAAGCTCATCAACGACCTTTTGGATTATCTTCCTCGCTTCTTTTATTACATCGTTTTTCATCAAATGCTTAAATTGCAGTATTGTTTTGAGAAGATCCATATTCGGCTCTATTTTTTGGAGTATTTTTTTGTCAAGCAAAAGCTCCGTCAGATTAAAATGTTCTATTGCCTGCTTTTCAAGTATTTCAACCGTTCTTTTCGGGAAAAGCTTCCTCACCTCATTTATCCAGTCTGCAACATACAGAGAAGATGCCCCCGAACCGCCGCTGCGGTCTTCTGTTCTCATAACATCGCTGCCGTATTCCATATTGTACAGAAAATCAAGAGTGTTTTCCATGCTATGGAACATCTGTACATCTTCGGCACTTCCAGAAAAATCAATATGCCCTTCCGCATTTTTTCCTAAAATAAGCCGCCATTTATTAAGACCTTCCATATTCTCGGTATCCGTCACAGGCTCACCCCCGTTTCATTGCATATTTCCTTTTCAAGTTCAATTCCCATCGGATAAATGCGTGAATAAATATTGACATTTTGCAGCATTTCAAAATAGTCGGTGCCGTAAAGCTCCGCTGCTCTTTTAGAAATGCTGTCTGTTTCATACGGAGTAAAATAACTGAACGCAAGCCTCAGTTCGGGAAGTACCTCCATAAAATCCTCCATACTCAGTTCTTTTATAAGCCTGTCAGTTATATTAATAAATTCATTTCCCACAAGCACAATATCACGGGCAGTACTAAAAAGTCCTCTCAGAAAAACTGCTCCTTGTTTCTGCATTTCTTTCGTTCCCATAAGATATCCGTTCAATGCGGAGCTTATATTGTCCTTGTACTTTCCGTCACTGCCGTACAGAAGTCCCAGTACCGCCCCATATACGGCAGGCTGTGGGTCACTCGCCTTTGTCATTCTCCTAAACGCATCCATGAGAACAATATATCTGTCACTCAGAAATGTATTAGTTACAAGACTGTACAAAAGTCTGCATATTTTGATACATTCATCAGCATAGTCATCACTGACATTTATCATTGATGCAAGCATTGTCACCGCTTTATCAAAGCATTTTATCAGGAAAAATTCCTCATTATTGTTTTTTACACCGTAAAGCCTCTTTAATGAACGGAGCATATTGAAATAGTAGGCCGCCTTTCCTATCGAAAAGAAATCTCCGTCATCAATAATTATATCCTGCATTTTTTCCGCAAAGCTTTCCGTGATATCTATACCCATAAGGAAGGATTCTACATACAGCTTTGCGGCTTCTTCTGCCCTTTGTACATCCGAAAGTCTGCGTGCGGCACATACTGTACAAGCCTCCTCAATGGTCGCACCGTACAGACTTGCATCAATAAGTGATGCGTCACTTTCGGCATTTCTTTTATATGACCATATCTCCCTTATCCTGCTTCGGTCGGTATTATTGATAATATCCGCACCCTTTATCCTCTTTGCAAAGCCTGTTTCAAGAAAGCTCAGTCGGTAGAATAGTCTGCTTATCTCCATATGGCTCGGCTTTGAAAAAATATCAAGCTCAATTTTCTGCTCAATTACCGTATTTATTTTAAGCCTGAATTTCTGTGCCGTATCTTCAAAATCCTTTATTATCGGCACCTTATCCGCCCTGTCGCTGAGTTTTCCTATACCGCTTCCTGCCGCTATTTTATTGAGTATTTCAAGCGGCAGTCTGCTTGATGCACTAAGTTCACCCTTGACAAAACAGCTTTGCACCGCATCATATAATTCATAAAGACCTGCCGACTTCTTATCACGCACGGCGGCAAGACCTCTGTACATTGTCACTGCCGAAGATATATCCGACATTGTTATAAGAAGTCCGGATTTACTGCAACCCTTGCCGCATTTCAGAAGTGTGTCCATTATTACATTATCGTATGTATTATCTATACTCTCACCGGCTTCGGTTTTATTTTTAATTTCCGTCCATACCGCGTTATAAAATCCGGGATTCTGCATACCCGAGGCATATCCGTTGAGTGCATCGGCAGATTCATATGAATAACACATCGGATATACATCCTGCACCTTATCACTGAAATTATGTAGTTTTACTTTAATCGGGTTTTCGCTGCCCCGGACAAGATTATATAAACCATAGGAATGAAATCCGCCCGTTACGACAAGCACTCTGCTGTGTGTTTTCATGGCATTTTTAATACATTCCGACATATGACTTTCACGCACAATACAGCCGTCCGACAGCATATCTTCCTTTGGCGTATTCTCTCTCAACAAATAACAATATGTGTACATTCTTGCTATAAATTCCTCTGTACTTATATAAAGTGCATCGGTTTCAAAAAAGCTTTCCCAAAATTCCTCAAAGCTTCTCATTCCTGTTTTTTCGCATAATGCGGCAAAATACTTACCCTCGGACAAATAGTAATCATCACTGTAGCCCGGAACCTCACTTTTGCGGCGAAGTCCCTTACCCGCTGCTGTATTAATGAGTATCTCACCGTACGGTAAATCAATAAAGGCACAATCTATATTATTTTTTCTCGCATAAACAAGTGCATTATATTCCGGTGAGGTACTCAGAAAAGGATAATAGCATTTATAATCATCGGCATCTTCACTTATATGCTTTTCGCTGTCCTTGTAGTAATAATAAAAAGCCACAGGCGGCACCGTTCCCTCATCCGTAAGCACGGAAATCAGCTTATTCGCATTCTGCGGTCCCTCAACAAGTATGCAGTCGGGCTTATATTCCTCCATTACCTTTTGGAGATGGTAGGAACAGGCAGGACTGTGGTGCCGCACGGGAAAGAACAGAACCGGCAAATTATAATCAAACGGGATTATTTTAAATATTTCCTTGCTTCGTAAAATTTCTTCCATAACCCACCGACCTTTTCCGACTTGAATTTTACAACCGTATTAAAATAAGCCTTGAGTTTTTCAAGATCATCCTTTGTATCCTTACATACGGCATTGTTCAGGTTCTTTGTCAGCTCTGCAATACTCATGCCGTCTTCTTCATAATACCACGCGTTTGAAAGGGTCTGATAATAAACCGATACCGCCTCCGCCGTACTCATAACGGCGGCAGGCTTTTCTATTTTCATTCCCGAATCGGAAATACCCTCTCTGAGTTCATGATATGTTGTGGCGAGAAGCTCGGCAACATCCGTATCGACAGGCATTTCTATCTTACCTTCCGCCGCACTCTGCTCCACCTCGTTAAGAATAATCTGCTTTTCAAGACGTACATCCTTTACGGGCTCTACGGTTTCAAAATTAAATCGCCTTTTCAAAGCACTCGACATTTCATTTACGCCCTTATCCCTTATATTTGCCGTGCCGATTATATTAAATCCCGGTTTTGCAAACACAAGTCCGTCCTCCTCAAGCTCAGGTACATTGAGTACTTTATCACTCATGACAGAAATAAGGCTGTCCTGAATTTCTGCCGGTGTACGCGTTATTTCTTCAAAGCGTGTAATTATTCCTTTTGTCATACCAACATAAAGCGGTGACGGAACAAGAGCCTCCTTAACGGGTCCCTTTGCAAGCAGAAGTGCATAATTCCAACTGTATTTTATCATATCCTCTGTTGTTCCGGCTGTTCCTTGTACTGTGTTTGTACTCGTACCGCTAATCGCTGCGGAAAGAAGCTCGGATAACATTGTCTTTGCCGTTCCGGGTTCACCGATAAGCATAAGTCCTCTGCTGCCTGCAAGGGTGATTATACAGCGTTCTACAAGTGCGTCATTTCCAAAGAATTTCTTGTGTATTTCAATTTTCTGTCCGTTATAATTAAAGGGTTTCGATAAACCTAATATGAAAGCCCTCACCGCCTTCGGGGAAAGCTTCCAGTTTTCAGGTTTTCTTCCTGTATCAACTGCTGCAAGAGCTTCAAGCTCGGCTCTATACCGCACTTCAACAGGCGGCTTGATATATTTTTGTTCCATCATTTTACTCCCTTCCGAATTAAATAAACTATACAAGGTAATTATATATAATTATCATATTAATTTCAACGTTTTAACAAATTTTTTTCTAAAAATCAAATAGTAAATTGTACATTTTATTGTATTATTTTTATTGTATTATTTTTATTGTATTATATTTATTTTAATTCCACACAAAATAGTATTTGGGAAAATTACAGGAATTTTTTTTAAAAAAAGTATTGACAAAGACGGTAAGATGTATTAAACTTAATTACGGTTAGATAAATCAAACTTATCTGACTTATATTTTAAATCAAGGGTTAGATTGGTTTAACCGCCAATTCCGTAGTGTAAGGTGAGGAAAAATGAGTCTTGTAATTGTCGGCGGAAATGAATGTATGATAAGAGAATATGTGGAGCTTTGCAAGATGTATAATTGCAGTGCAAAGGTATATCCTAAAATGAGCAGAGGTTTGCAGAATTTAGGCAGTCCGGATTTGCTCGTACTTTTTACGGATACCGTTTCCCATAAAATGGTAAAATGTGCTCTTGATAATGTAAAAAATCTTGATATACCGATTGCACGTTCACATAAAAGTTCTAAATCCGCACTTAAAAATATTCTTGAAAAATACCTGAGCAATAAGGCAGTTTGATAGGATTATTGATTTCATTCCGGGTTTATTGTTTCTCCGGACATGAAATGATGTAAGGAAAAAATAATTTATGAAATAGCATTGCAGGCACGGCAATATTTAACGGAGGTGAGGTAATTGTCCGACAAATTATTTGTAAGACATTGTTCCCCTACTATTCTGAGAATGAAAACGGGTAATATGTTTACCTGTCGGTTTGAAAGTGAAAAATCAGAAAGGGATTATATCAAAAGCCTGAATCAGCGTCTTGTTTCAAAGGGGCTCAGAGTTATACCCCTGAGAAGGCATAACGGAAGCACTCTTATATATGTCTACAGACCCTCCCTTTTAAAAAAGGATCTTAAAAACAGCATGGCTCACAGCTTACTTGAACAATCAGGCTATTCCTGTGACAGTATAAACAAGTGTATTGTCAGGCTTATCCAAAGGCTACGCGGAAATAATGATTTCCCGCATGAGATAGGTTTATTTCTGGGGTATCCGCCCGAGGATGTATACGGATTTATAGAAAACAAGGCAAGGTGCTGTAAATGTGTAGGATGTTGGAAAGTATACGGCGATGAGATCAAGGCAAGGCACACCTTTGACAAATACAAAAAATGCACCGAGCTTTGCTGTTCCCTCGTAGAAAAGGGTTTTACAGCGGATATGCTTGCCGTGTCATACTGACATGGCTGACATAAAATTATATTCTGAAAGGATTGTTGGAAATGAGTAAAATTGCAGTTGTATATTGGAGCGGCACGGGCAACACCGAGTCTATGGCTAAGGCTGTTGTGAAGGGTGCAAAGGACAAAGGGGCGGAAGTAAATCTTTTTACCTCTGCCGGGTTTAATGCGGATATGATTGATGAATATGATGCCGTAGCTTTCGGCTGTCCGGCTATGGGTGCGGAGGAGCTTGAGGATTCCGAATTTCAGCCTATGTTTGATTCACTGACCGATAAGCTTTCCGGTAAAAAAATTGCCTTGTTCGGTTCATACGGATGGGGTGACGGCGAATGGATGCGTATATGGGAGGAAAACTGTAAAAATGCAGGTGCAGAACTCACCTCGGAAAGTCTTATTATAAATGAGACTCCCGATGATGAGGGATTGGCTAAATGCGAAGAACTGGGAGCTTCGCTTGCATAACAGCTGTATTGATGCCCCGCAGATAATTCTCGTTTTATCCCGGATTATCGTTCTGAATATTAAAGAAAATGCAGCAGGAGTAACCTCAACCAAAGCAACGGAAAAGGCTGAGAATTGACTGCACTGCTGCAAATTGAACTGTTGCCTGAAAACAGCCCTGTCAGAAATTCTCTGAGAGGGCTGATATATATTATTTTGGATACAAAACAACGGTTACTTGTATTAGTGCCATATACATACGTTCTCTTCCGTAACAAGGAAGTTGAAGGACAGAGTATCCCTCAGTCTACCCTATTGAAAAAAACAGACAGATATATTATAATCTGTTTATGGTATTCCGACAACTTAATAAGGGATAAAACAGGAGGCAGATATCATGTATAAGAATTATATTTTTGATTTATACGGTACATTGGTTGATATCAATACCAATGAGTGGAAGTCAAGTCTGTGGAAAAATATGTCGATGATATATTCCATGGGGGGAGCCGGATATACCCCGCAGGAATTGAAAAGGGCTTACGGTGATTATCTTAAGGAGGAGATAGAGAATATTCCGGACGACAAATATTCCACAAATCCCGAGCCGGAAATTACAAAGGTTTTTATGAGGCTCTATACCGATAAGGGGGTGGAATGTTCAAAGGAAACTGCCGAATATACCGGCAGGGTTTTCAGGGCATTGTCACTAAAGTATATAAAGCTGTATGACGGTGTAAAAGAGCTTTTCGCGGCGATACGTACAAACGGGGGAAAGATATTTCTTTTGTCCAATGCACAGCGTATATTTACAGAACCGGAAATCCGTATGCTCGGGATATATGATGACTTTGATGATATAATCATATCGTCCGATACAGGCTGTGCAAAGCCCGACAGAATGTTTTATGAATATATATTGAAAAAGCATAATCTGAAAAAAGAAGAAAGCATTATGATAGGAAATGATTATATAACGGACATAAAGGGTTCACATGATGCCGGTCTGGATTCGCTGTATCTCCATACAAATATATCTCCTGAGATAAAGGGAGAACTTTATGCTAATTATACAGTCATGAGCGGAAGTCTTGAAGAGGCAAGAAAGATGCTTTTTGGTGTATGAACATATTAATTTACATAATAAAAAAGCGTGATGTCATAAGGCAGGGCGTTATCGAAAAGAAAAATAAAATGATATTTAAAAGCATCGCATAAGCGGTGCTTTTTTCACGTTTGTCGGGCATGACACTAATCTGACGGTGAGAGTCCTGCAACAGGGAGTTAAAGGCAAGTGTTGCGAAGTGCAAGCTGTTTGCGGTAATACAAACAGGGTATGAAGCGGAAGGGTGCAAATTCAATACCCTGTTTTTGCAGACGGTGTCAACTAATGTTATGAATTATCAGCTCCCGCCTGGGATTTTGAAAACAGCAAAAAAGACGGAGGGCGGACCTGAATCGGTCAACCCTCCGTCTACCCTATTGCAGAGCCTTAATCAAATTCTGTTTCGTATATCGTAGTGTTGTCTGCATTAACATATTTAATTTTAATCGAAATATCCTCGGTTGTAGTGTTTTCTTCAAGGGTTTGGATTAAATTTTCATAAACGGATTTCTGGGCATCTGTCTGTGTCTTGAATTGATTTTTTACATCATCGTCAACATCCATTTTATCCTTGAGTTTGGTAGTAAATACAATGGTGGAATCGCCGTCAAGATCTATTGTCATATCAAATGTTGAATTTGAATTGCTCTTTTCAAGCTCGTCAAACTGAGTACGGTATGTTTCATCCTCAAAATAATCCTTTAGCGAGAGAAGACCGGCTGTGGAAGTATGAGTGCTGCTTTCACCGGACTTACTGCTCTCCCCGGATTTGCTGCTCTCACCGGACTTACTGCTCTCCCCGGATTTGCTGCTCTCACCGGACTTGCTGCTTTCACCTGACTTGCTGCTCTCACCGGACTTACTGCTTTCCCCGGACTTGCTGCTCTCCTCAGACTTGCTGCTTTCTTCCGATTTGCTGACCTCTTCCGGTTTGCTGCTTTCCTCAGGCTCGGAATCCTGAGCAGGGTCGTTATTATCTTTTATATCCGTGTCGTAGGTGTAATTGGTAAGATTCTGTGTAACAACTCTGTTGAACAATGACGGATAATCCACATATCCCCGCAGTTCAGACCATACATTATCAAAGTTGATGTAATTGCTTGGAGCCTCTCCGTTAATATCATATGAAGCGGTGCCGTCAACAATGGTAATTTCACCAAATTTATAGAATGTATAATATGAATCCTCTGTCTTAACCGGCTTATCGTCTTTTGTTCCGTTTACTGTAATATTTACTTTGTATATAATATAGGTTTCCCTTGTATCATAAGACCAATCGCTGCGATTCTTGGGATTTAATATTATAGCTCCGACATACTCGTAATTCTTGAGAGTGAAATCATCTTGGGCAGTGTCGGACATGATGAAGTCCTCGGTTTCCTTCTTCATGCTTTCGAGTGCTTCGGCAGGTATTTTCGCAACCGTATCAACAGTCTCCGGAAGACCGTCCACGGTGAAGGTCTTTTCTGTTGCCTTTGCCTTCACCTGATAATACTCGGCAAGATAATCATCAATTTTGTCATAGCCGGAAGCTGAAGCCGTAACCTTTACCTCATCACCGTTTGAAAGTCCCTCTGATTTGTCAATATTGTATTCGAGGTTATATTTTCCGTAACCCTCTATGGCAGCTACACCATCAGGTTCCTGACCGGCAAATGAAACAGTTACACCTTCAAATACATCTACCTCCTGCAGTTCGTCGAGACCTTCAACCGTAAACTCCTTAGCGGAGTACTGAAGCTCACATTTTACATTTCTTGCAATAGCCTCTTTTAGGCTGTTTGAGATTTTCCATTTTATCTTAACTTTATCACCGTTAGAAAGATTTGATGACTTGTCCAGCGAATAACAGCCGTAAAGTGCAGATGAAATATAATCTGTCGCACTGAAATAATCGTCAATATCATAGTCGAAAATAGTGGTTGATACCTGTGCCTGATCCCCGATGTACTCGAGCTTATCTGCCCAGTCTTCTTCAAATTTATCCTCATTGAAGCTTACGCTTGCAGAGCCGTATCCGTCAGTACCGGTGAAATCAACAACGATATAATCGTCAAGATTGATTGTCGGCGGACGGTTCAATATGTTGACAATCACTATTATAGCTACAACAACCACAACAGCCGCGGCACCGACAATAATAAGCGGTTTGAAATTGAACGGCTTTTTTACCGTATTAACGGGTGCAGCCCCGGCAGTACCGTAACCATACGGAGAAGCGGGTGCTGCAGCGGGAACAGGTGTATTTATTTCTGGCGGTACAGCAGGGATAACTGCCGTCGGAGCATTGGAATCGAAGTTATGAACAGGAGCAGTGCTGTCGGAAAGATTCTTTCCGCAGACCGGACAGAATTTTGCACCGGGTTTTAATTCGGCACCGCAGTCGGGACACTTATTGCCCGGATCGGGAGCGGCAACGAGTTCAGCAGTCGGAGCATTGAAGTCAGAGGTTTTAAACGTTTCGGATCCCGATGTATCGGATAGATTTTTTCCGCAGACCGGACAGAATTCTGCACCGGGCTTTAATTCGGTACCGCAGTCGGGACACTTATTTCCCGGGTTGGGAACGGCAACGGATCCGGCAGTCTGAGTATTGACGGCAGCGGTTTTAAACGTTTCGGGTGCCGATGTATCGGAAAGATTTTTTCCGCAGACC
>CANPXK010000008.1 GCA_947585965.1 uncultured Clostridia bacterium | reverse complement strand
ATCTTTGCACCTCTTTCATAATCAATAAGACCAAGATTTTCGCAAAGCTCAACATGATTTTTCATTTCAAAATCAAACTGTGGCTTTTCCCCGTAGTAATGCAAAGGTTCGTTCTGCTCCTTGCCGCCTGCGGCAACATCATCATCGGGAAGATTCGGAAGTGAAAGAAGAAGAGTTTTCTGCTTTTCCTCAAGCTCCGCAACAGCCTTATCGCCCTCCTTGATTTCAGCGACAAGCTCCTTCATCTTAGCCATTATTTCCGAAGCATCTCCGCCTGCTTTTTTAATCTGAGGTATCTGCTTGCTTGCGGCATTCTGCTCTGCCTTCATAGCCTCAACCTTGCCGAGCTGCTCCCTTTTCTTTGAGTCGATCTCTCTTATTTCATCAACGATACCGTCAAGATCCATTTCCCTCTTTTTGATTTTTGCCTTAACCTCATCGGGATTATCTCTTATAAGCCTTATATCTATCATTTTTCATTTCTCCTTTGAAAAATATCTTATTTTAACCGACAAACCTTAAAAATTGCAATCTGCCGAATTAATTATACACCCTTATAAATTCACTGTCAACGCCTGCACAAACGATTATCCTAATTATTCCTGTCAAACAGCTTTGCAAGCTCTGCAAGGTCGTCCTCGCTGTAAAATTCTATTTCAAGAGTACCGCTGTTTCCGTCCCTGCTGTTTTTTACTTTTACTTTTCGGCTGAGATGCTCGTTAAGTGCGAGCTCCACCTCATCATAAAATGATTTTCTTCCCGTACTTTTTAGCGTGACGGTCTTTTGCTCCTCGTTTGCTTTTTTTGCAAGCTTTTCTATATCACGCACAGTCAAATCATTGCTTTTTATCATTTCTGCGGTTTTTATAAGAAGCTCCTCATTCTCAAAAGCCAACAATGCCCTCGCATGACCTGCGGAGATTTCTCCGTTTGACACCATATCAAGAACCGCCTGCGGAAGTTTGAGTAATCTCATTGCATTAGCTATAACCGGACGGCTCTTTCCTACTGTCTTTGATATTTCCTCCTGTGTCAGACCGTATTCCTCCGAAAGAACTCTATATCCGAGTGCTTCTTCAACGGGAGTAAGATTTTCTCTTTGCAGATTTTCTACCATTGATATCTGCATCATTTCGGAATCCGTCATTTCACGAATTATAACGGGAACCTCCGTAAGTCCTGCCATTCTGCCTGCTCTCCATCTTCTCTCGCCTGCCACAAGCTGATATCCGCCGTCCGGCAGCGGACGTACAAGCAGCGGCTGAAGAATACCGTGCTGTGCTATTGAGTCTGCAAGCTCTCTCAGAGCCTCCTCGTCAAAATCATGTCTCGGCTGTTCCCTGTTCGGCTCGATATCGCTTATTTTAAGAGTAACCGCACCGCTGCTGTCATCTGTTTCATTTTCCATAAATATCAGATCGAGCCCTTTTCCAAGACCTCCTCTTTTCGGAGCCATCAACCTCACCTCTTATTTATTGTTATTAATTATTTCTTCTGCAAGCTCCATATAGGAGGACGATCCCTTGCAGTTTTTATCAAAATACATTATCGGCATACCAAAGCTTGGTGCCTCCGACAGCCTTACTCCTCTCGGTATAACCGAAGAAAAAACCTTTCTCGGAAAAAACCTCTTAACCTCATGCACGACCTGCTGCGTAAGGTTAAGTCTGCCGTCATACATGGTAAGCAGGACACCCTCAATATCAAGGTAGGAATTAAATCTTCTTTTTATGATACGCACACTGTTCATAAGCTGCGACAGACCCTCGAGCGCATAATATTCGGGCTGTATCGGTACAAGAATAGTATCCGCCGCACAAAGTGCATTTGTCGTAATCAGTCCGAGTGACGGAGGACAGTCTATAATTATAAAGTCATAATTACCCTTGATAAGTGCAAGTGCATTTTTAAGCCTTGATTCCCTTTTCTCCGTATCGGCAAGCTCTATATCCGCAGCGGCAAGCTCTATGCTTGACGGAAGAATATCAAGATTTTCATATTGCGTATGTAATATGCCATCCTCCGCCTTTATTCCGTCAATGATAATGTTATAAGTGGAATATTTTATCGAGCGTTTATCAACACCGACTCCGCTTGTAGCATTACCCTGGGGGTCAACATCCGCCAAAAGGCATTTTTTCCCCAGTTTACCCAAGCCTGCACTTAGATTAACGGCAGTCGTTGTCTTTCCCACTCCGCCCTTCTGATTTGTTATTGCTATTATCTTTCCCAATTTCCATTCCCCCCGGCAGCTCAAAGCCTCAGCCGATAGTATATATTGTTTCATGTGAAACATTGTATTATTATTATATCAGATTTTTTCCTGATTTTAAATAGCTGTAATCAATTTAGAGTAATTTTTTTGGAAACGCAAAAAGCCGGGCACAATGCCCGACTTCCTGCGTTATGTTAGGGGAAATGAAGATTTTCACTTGTACACTTTATTATGCTGTCTTGTTTTTCTGTTCCTCATCCACGGGTTTATTTTTTGACTTTGCTATACGCACGGTAAATTCTATAAATTCATCCGTTTCTGTCTGTTTTGTAACAGCGTTTATTCCCGATGATCGCATTGTATCAACAGCCTTGTTTATCGTATTTTCAAATATCTTTATATTTTTAATTACCAACCTTTTCTTCTGGCTTTTCTGTCTGTCCTCGCTTTTCCGGCGAAGTACCTCATCTATATACTTTTCCGATTGACTGACATTCATACTTTCCTCAATTATCTCGCTCAAAATCATTCTCCTTAAAACAGTATCCTCTATTTTCAGAAGTGCTCTTGCGTGCCTTTCGGTAAGATTATACTTCAAAATAATTTCCTTTTCCTCATCATCGAGCTTTAGTATTCTCAGCTTATTGGAAATTGTTGACTGTCTTTTTCCAAGCTTTTTGGCAGTATCCGTTTTTGTCATACCATACTCCTTCATCAGCCTTTGTATTCCCTCTGCCTCCTCAAAAAAATTCAGATCGCATCTTTGAAGATTTTCAATAAGGGAATATATTTCTGCCTGCTTGTCGGAACAGTCAAGAACTATACAGGGAATTTTTTTATTTCCGCACATAACAGCCGCCCTTAGTCTGCGTTCTCCGGATATAAGCTCATATTCAAGAGAGCTCAGCCTGCGGACGGTTATAGGCTGAAGTATACCGTTCTGCTTTATACTTAAGGCAAGCTCCCTGAGCTTTTCATGGGAAAAACTTTTTCTTGACTGCATTCTGCACGGTCTTATCTGAACAATAGGTATTTCGCATACTCTTCTGCCGCCGATATTCAACAACAAAGCCGCCACTCCCTTTCATTGATATAATATTAACATATCGTATTAAGGGAATTTTGTAAAAGTCTGTCATTGATATAAATAATAAAATGTGAGCAATCTAGCTGAGTTTTCAACATTCTTTCAGTATTTTTTTAACTTTTCCACACCCTTTTTCCATGTATCGGGAAAACATTAAAAAAAGCAGTAATTATCGAATTTTCATTGGATTATAAAGGTACTGTTCATATAACCGGAAAAATAAAGTTTTCAACATCTGCAAAAAAAGATGTTGAAAACTTTTTGGAATATTCAATTCCTGATTTTATCTTTTATCCGCCTTCATTTTTATCGAAAAAATAAGGACGGCGACAACAAAAATCAGCACTGCAAAAGCAGAACATATAAGAAGCGGATTCAGCATATCGGTGAAATTTCCCTCAAGTGCATATCTTGCATATTTTACATTATGGTAAAACGGCAGACAGCCGCATACAGTTTTCCATGCTCCTCCCATAGCGTCAATGTCCATCCATATTCCTCCGAGTATTGCCGTTGCCGTAATTACAGCCGAACATACTCCGGGTGCGGCATTTGCATTAAGTATTGTTCCGAAGATTATACCTGTTCCTATAAAAAGTATTACAGAGGGAATCAAAAGCGGAACGGACAAAAGTGCATTTATAATATTAAAGCTTTCGCCGTTTATCAAAGCAATGATTTCCCCGCTTGCATATGTTATTATTATCTGAAACAGGGCTATAATACTAAACGGAAGTGTATAGCCGATTATATAATCCCTGCTTTTCATCGGAGAAGCATATAATCTCGTAAGGAATTCGGAAGACCTGTCACCGGATACCCTTATACAGGCAAACAGCATTATAAATGTAAGTGCAAAAACCGACATTGCAGGAGTAAGCTTTTCTATGTTAAATATTTTCGGTGTACCCGGAGCAACGGGTATGGAATCGTTTATCAGGGTCATTACAATGAGCATGACAATCGGAAGTCCCAGACAAAACACATAGCTTATCGGATCACGCAGAAGTTCTTTTATATTTCTTGATGTAAAAGCTATTGCCCTCATTACTGCTCACCCCCGACTATTTCAACAAACGCGTCCTCGATATTATCCTTACCCACGGATTTTTTAAGCTCCTCAGATGTTCCGAGTGCTTTTATCTTTCCCTTTGCCATAACTGCTATCCTGTCGCATAATGCCTCCGCTTCTTCAAGGTAGTGAGTTGTTAGAATAATCGTCACCTTTCCCTTAAGATTTTCCACCACTTTCCAAAGCTCACGTCTTGCAATAACATCAAGACCGAGTGTAGGCTCGTCAAGGAAAACAATTCGAGGATCTGTAATAAGAGCCATTGCAATACTTAACCGTCTTTGCCAGCCTCCCGAAAGAGTTTTTGCTTTTTGGTTTATTACCTCGTCAAGCTCCAATGAGGATATTATCTTTTCCATACTTTCTTTAATATTCGACTTATCCATACCGTAAATATTCGCTGTAAGTTCAAGGTTTTCTTTGACTGTAAGGTTACCCGCAACTGCTGTTTCCTGTGTTGAAATATTTATCAGAGGCTTTATTTCCTGCAAATCGGTTTTAATGCTGTGTCCGAGTATTTCCGCCTCACCGTCCGTAACAGCCGAAAGACCTGTCAGCATACGTATGGTCGTTGTTTTTCCTGCACCGTTTATACCGAGCAGACCGAAAAGCTCACCCTCATATATTTCGAGGTTAATTTTATCAACAGCAGTTTTATCTCCGAATTTCTTTGTTAGGTCATTTATCTTAATTGCCGTTTTCATTTTTTTCCTCTCCAAGAACATCAAAATTATTGACGAGCGAAATAAAATCGTTATATCCCTTTTTCGGCAGGAGTGCTATACCCTGTGTTATATCTCCCAATACGATAAGGTCGTCGCCATTTTTTAGCTCAAAAACCTTAAGAGCCTCTTCGGGCAGTATGATTTTATTATCAACTATTCTGCTTACCCCAAATAAATATTTATTCTTCGGGTGAGGCAATCCGGTATCATATTTTTGAATAAACATTGAGGCTATGTCCTCAATTTCCATATTAAATATTTTGGCAAGCTCGCAGCATTTTGCTATATCGGGAATACTTTCCCCATTTTCCCATTTTGCCACGGACTGTCTTGAAACATTCATTTTTTCGGCAAGCTGTTCCTGTGTAAGCCTTGCAGACTGACGCACTTCTTTAAGTCCTATATTCATAAACCTGACACCCTTATCTGTAATGAGATTATAACATTACCTAAAATAATTGTCGGTAACAATAATACAGTATTGTTACTTGAGCTTTGTAACCATAAACTGATCAACTTTCGTTTGTAATAAGATTATAACATTCCCCTGACGGCATTACAATCAACCAAAGTTGTCTTTTCATGTTAAAAAAAGTAGCGGCGGGCGGCGGGGAGCCCCCGCGGGCAATTCGCGGTTTCGCTCACTTGTGTTCGCTTGTTTTTTGGTGGAGGACAGTCTATTTCCGCGATAGGTAGTCTGCCTGTCGGTGTGCGGGAGAAAGTGTCGAGAGCGGCTCCGGGGAGCCGCTCCGCATCTACAAATGACAAACTTATCTGTTGTTCATCGAGTAAATTCATGGTCGAGCCAAAGACTGATTTGCTTGAGTAAAGCAGTTACGAACCGACAGCGGCGGCACGCCGCCGCTCACTGCGTTCGCTTTGGCGGGGAGCCCCCGCGGGCAATTCGCGGGGTCGCTCACTTGCGTTCGCTTGTTTTTTGGTGGAGGACAGTCTGTTTCCGCGATAGGTAGTCTGCCTGTCGGTGTGCGGGAGAAAGTGTCGAGAGCGGCTCCGGGGAGCCGCTCCGCATCTACAAATGACAAACTCATCGCTTGTTCATCGAGTAAATTCATGGTCGAGCCATAGACTGATTTGCCTGAGTAAAGGAGTTACGAACTGACAGCGGGGGCACCCCGCTTGTTCATCGAGTAAATTCATGGTCGAGCCAAAGACTGATTTGCCTGAGTAAAGGAATTACGAACTGACAGCGGGGGCACCCCGCTTGTTCATCAAGTAAATTTATTGTCGAGCCATGGACTGATTTGCCTGAGTAAAGAAGTTACGAACTGACAGCGGGGGCACCCCGCTTGTTCATCGAGTAAATTCATGGTCGAGCCAAAGACTGATTTGCTTGAGTAAAGCAGTTACGAACCGACAGCGGGGGCACCCCGCTTGTTCATCGAGTAAATTAACGGTCGAGCTATAGATTAATTATTCTGAGTAAAATAATTACGGATTGACAGTGCCGGCACGCCGCCGCCGCTCAAAGAGGATTTTTATTTATTTTCTGACCTCGTCTTGGATATTTTTCCGGAGTGCTTTTCTGCTTATTTATAAATATAACGGTTCTCTCACTGCCATCGGGTAAGGTTAGTGTGTGTACCTTTTCCATAACTCCGCCTAACAGCTTTATTGCATTTTCTGCGGAAACAAGCTCTTTGTTTCCGTCAGGACCTTTCATGGAAATAAAATTTCCTCCGCATTTTACATAAGGAATACAATATTCGCAAAGTGCCGGCAAATTGGCAACCGCACGGGATACGGCTATATCATATTTTTCTCTGTACTCAGCCTTAAGCGCCGCCTCCTCTGCACGGCTGTGCAAAAGCTCTGCATCTACCGAAAGCTGTCTGCAAACCTCGTCAAGAAATATCAGCCTTTTATTAAGACTGTCAAGCAGCGTCAATTCAATCTGCGGACACATTATTTTAAGTGGTATTCCCGGAAATCCCGCTCCCGTTCCGATATCTATTATCTTGCCCTTTATATTCTCAAATCTGAGCAGGGATATACTGTCAATGAAATGCTTAACCGCAATTCCCTCATCATCTGTTATAGCGGTAAGATTCATTTTTTCATTCCATTCCTTTAGCAATATGGCATATTTTTCAAAATTACCGAGCTGTGCGGAATTTATTTCAATGTCGTTTTCTCTGCACCATTTTTTTAATATAGATGATATCATTATCAAACCTCAATTCAGATTTCAATATCAATTTAAACATTTATACTTTATTTTTAAGTGTGGATAAATATATAACAAGCACAGATATATCAGCCGGACTTACTCCCGATATTCTGCTTGCCTGTCCTATACTCTCCGGTCTTATCTTACTGAGCTTTTCTCTTGCTTCGAGCCTCAATCCATCTATACTTGTGTAATCTATATTCTCCGGAAGTATCTTATCTTCAAGCTTTCTTATCTGCTCTATTATCATAAGCTGACGTTTTATATATCCCTCGTATTTTATTTCAATTTCAACCTGCTCACGGACATTAGGTTCAAGCTCCCTTGAATCCGGGTCAACGGAACTCAGAATTTCATAATTCAACTCCGGTCTTTTCAGAAGATCTATAAGTCTTATACCCGTTGTTACCTCCGATGTATTATGGCTGCGTAAAATCGCATTAAGCTCCTCACTCGGAGGCAATACAGTTTTCTTAACTCGTTTAAGTTCCTCTTTTATTAATTCCTGCTTTTTTTGGAACCTCTCCCACCGCTCATCACTTATAAGACCTATCTTTCTGCCTATGGGAGTAAGTCTTGTATCGGCATTATCCTGACGAAGTATAAGTCTGTATTCGCTTCTTGATGTCATCATTCTGTATGGGTCATGACAGCCCTTTGTAACAAGGTCATCTATAAGAGTACCGATATATGAGCTTGCCCTGTCAAGTATCATAGGTTCCCTGCCCTGTACCTTAAGTGCGGCATTGATTCCTGCAACAATTCCCTGTGCTGCGGCTTCCTCATATCCTGAGCTTCCGTTGAACTGTCCTGCACCGTACAATCCCGGAAAATCACGAAATTCCAGAGTCCTGTTCATCTGTATGGGATCGGCACAGAAATATTCTATCGCATAAGCCGGACGCATTATAACACAGTTTTCAAGACCCTTTATGGTATGATAAAAATCAATCTGAACATCCTCGGGAAGTGAGGAGGACATTCCCTGAATATACATTTCCTCTGTATCAAGACCGCACGGTTCAATGAAAAGCTGATGACTTTCCTTATCCGAAAATCTTACTATCTTATCCTCAATACTCGGACAGTAGCGTGGTCCTGTTCCCTCTATTTTTCCGCTGTACATAGGCGAGCGGCTTATATTATCAAGTATAATCTTTTTAGTTTTTTCGTTTGTTCTGCTGATATAGCACTTTACCTTATTTTCCCCCGGATTTGTTGTATCGTAGGAAAATGGTACAACCGGGTCGTCACCGCATTGTTCTTCAAGATCCGAGAAGTCGATACTTGAGCGAAGCACTCTTGCCGGAGTACCTGTTTTAAATCTGCGTATTTCCATACCGAGTTTTTCAAGGGAATCGGGGAGAAATTCAGCGGGAAACATACCGTCAGGTCCGCTTTTATAGGATACATCACCTACATAAATTTTTCCCCCGAGATATGTACCTGTTGCAAGAATAACAGCTTTAGCTTTATACTGAGCCTCCAGTCTTGTTGTAAGCAGCCATTTTCCATCATCTGACTTTTCAAGCTCTGTTATTTCCGCCTGACGAAGCTCCAGATTTTCCTGAAGCTCAAGTGTATGCTTCATTCTTGTGCTGTATGCACGTCTGTCTATCTGTGCACGGAGTGAATGTACAGCGGGACCCTTTCCCCTGTTTAACATTCTGCTTTGGAGGAAGCAGGCATCAGCCGCCTTACCCATTTCTCCGCCGAGAGCATCAATCTCACGCACCAGATGTCCCTTAGCCGTACCGCCTATTGACGGGTTGCAAGGGCAGTTGCCGACGGCATCCATATTTATAGTAAATACAACAGTTTTACATCCAAGTCTTGCCGAAGCGAGGGCGGCTTCTATTCCTGCATGACCTGCACCTATAACAGCAACATCAAATTCTCCTGCAATAAATTTCATTTCAAACTAACTCCAATATAAAAATATAGATCGGTCTTTATTGTATAAACAAAGCCGACCTTAATAATTATAAAACAAAAACACCAAATTGTACAGTAGTAAATAAAATACTTATAAATGAATTCTAATATTTATACAGCAATTTATCCCAATTATTTTAAATTAATTGACTGCATGACCATTCTATGTTTCACGTGAAACATTATAAAACAATTATATAAAAATTGCACCCGACCTTGAATATGTAAGGTCGGGTGAGAAATTTGCGGACTTATTAAAAATTAATCATTAGTGTAAACAGTTGTTCCACTGATTACTATTTTTTCAATTTCTTCCTTATCTATAAAGATATTTGCCTCTGTGCGAAAATTTGCAAGATCATTACTGTCATCAAATAAGGAATATTGGAGGACTTTCTCAATATTTTTATCAGTATAATCTCCGCCATTGCCTGTGAGATAATATTTTGTTCCGTTTTTCATAATCACATAGGAATTAAGTGGATCAATATTATTCTCAGTATAATCTTTGGTAGTTTTCTTTGCCCGGATATAAACATTGAACGGCGATATAACCATTTCGCCGTCAATGGTGTTTTCTCCCATTAAAGAAGTCGTCTGCTTTTCGTCAAGCTCTATGACTTCATCCTCTCTGCTGTATTTGTAGGTGAAATCAATTTCAAACGGCAGATTGACTTTCTTTACCCTGCCCTTGACATGATCGAAGGTTTCACCGTTGTAATATATATCAGTATAGCTGTAGCTGTTTGTGAAAATATCATAGGAAATGTTTTTTGACTGTTCCACCTGTATTTTGTTGTATTTATGGAGATTTTCACCCTTCATATTATCATAGCTTGCTATTATCTCATCAGCCGAAGCAGCTATATATTTGTTGCTCTTTATACTTATTTTCGCACCGTCAAGAATCTCTCCATGAATTATATTACCGTCATCATCATGAGCTGTAACCAGAATCTCAATAAGTATATTTAATTTTTTTCCGTTTTCTACAGGTTGGTATTTTGCAGTGTTCGCAATAAGGTAACCCTTATACTTGTGGATATCGGTGTCAATAACTATTTCCATTCCCGGGTCTGACTCCATGACCCGTTCTCCCTCAAATCGACATTCAAAATTGAATATGTCAAGATATTTGAAGTTATCAATAAAACTACCGCCGTTTTTCTTGCTGAGTGTTATTTCAATAAAGGCCGAACCGCTTATATCCCCACTGACCTTCAAACAGTCTATATTAAGATTAGGATCCATTATCCTTATATTTGCATCATCAACGGTTTCAAATTCCGCTTCACAGGAATATCCTCCGATAGTCATGCCATAAAGCAGATAAATATTTTCTGCAACAACAGGCAGACTTAACATTGACACAAATAACATAGCAGCTGCAGCTGCAATGACAATTCTTCTGACGATCTTTTTGCTGAACCTGCGTTTTTTTATCTCAAGCTTATCAAAAACACTCTTCTTTATAACAGAGATGTCCGCTCCGGTATCCTCTAATAAAGATTCATTGCTTATGTATCTGTCCGAAAGAGGGAGTTTTGTCATATCATCAAAAATATTTTTTTTCACAAGTCATATCCCCTTTCTGTAAGTTGTTTTTTGATTTTGCCTCTTGCCCTGTGCAGTCTGACCTTGACTCCACTCACCGACAAATTCATTTTTTCCGCAATAACAGTAATTTTCTGATAATAAAAATAATACCTGAGAATAATCTCACTGTCAGTTTCCTGCATATCATCAATTATTTTTCTCAACTCAGTATTGATATCCTTTTGTTCGATGCTTCCCTCAAGCGAAAACTCATCTTCTATTTCAATTTCATTGATATCAAGGACAACTCCCTGTTTTTTTGTGTCAAGCTTATCAAAGGCTCTGCTTTTCGCTATACAGCAGATATATCCCTTAAAAGAATCAGCCTTAAGTTTATCCGTATTTTTCCAAAGAGTTATAAATGTATCCATTGCCGCTTCCTCAATATCCTCCTTTGATAAAGTTCCCATGCCGATATTATATATAACGGTAGTAACAAGCGGACTGTACATTTTTATAATTTCTTCAAGAGCACTTTCGTCATGTTTTTTCAGACGTCTTATCAACCTTTTAATATCCGACAAATCTTCCTCTCCCTTCCCAGTGCCGTGCCGGCACGGTCAATCCGTAACTAATTTACTCAGGCAAATTAATCTTTTGCTCGACCGTTAATTTACTCGATGAACAAGTGCCGTGCCGGCACAGTCAATCCGTAACTAATTTACTCAGGCAAATTAGTCTATGGCTCGACCGTTAATTTACTCGATGAACAAGTGCCGTGCCGGCACAGTCAATCCGTAACTAATTTACTCAGGCAAATTAGTCTATGGCTCGACCGTTAATTTACTCGATGAACAACATATAAGTTTGTCATTTCTGTTTGCGGAAAGCCTCGCAAGAGGCTTTCACGATACTTTCTACCACATTCCGTCAGGCAAACTAATTATCGCGGAAACGGACTTACCGCCAAAACAACCAAAGCGAACGCAGTGAGCGAAAACGCGAACATGACAGCGGCGGCACGCCGCCCGCTATTTGCCGACGCAGAAATGGGAGAATACTTTGTCAACTACTGCTTCGGTAACTCTCTCCCCTGTAAGCTCAAGAAGACTGTTTATAGCATCCTCAATAAGAACAGTTATGGCATCAAGGGTTATTCCTAAACTTATAGCCGTTAATGCTTCTTCTACCGATTTCAGCGCAGACTGTGCATCATTGAATTGACGTTCAGTTGCAAGTATTCCCTGCGCAGGGTCAAGGTTCGATGTTCCTACAATCTCCCCTACCTCGTGCTCAAGCTCCTTTGCACCACTGCCTGTTTTTGCGGATATAAATACAGTATGCTTAACCTTGCTCTTTATAACCTCACTGTCAATCTTTACTTCAAGATCAGTCTTGTTTATAACAGCAACAGCCGGAGAATCCTTGAGTAAATCAAGAAGCTCCATGTCCTCACCGGACAACGGCACAGATGCGTCAAACACTGCAAAAATAAGCCCTGCACTCAGAAGTCTGTCCTTAGCCCTCTGTACACCTATGCTTTCAACAGGATCATCCGTTGACCGTATTCCCGCCGTATCCGAAAGTCGCAAAGGTATATCCCCAAGCATGACTGTTTCTTCAATAATATCTCTTGTAGTTCCGGGAATATTTGTAACAATCGAACGCTCAAAGCCGGACAATAAATTCATAAGCGTGGATTTGCCTACATTCGGTCTGCCTGCAATAACAGTATCAACTCCCTCACGGATAACCTTTCCGGCATCATATGAATTAATAAGGGAAACAAGCTCGGTTTTCACGGTCTGAAGACTCTCTTTTAATGATTCTTCGTCAACCTCCGGAATTTCCTCCTCCGGATAATCCGCCCAGGCAGATAAATGTGCGGCAAGACCGATAAGTATCTCCCTTACACTATCAATCCTTTTTCTAAGATTTCCCTCCATTACTGATAAAGCTGCTCTTGCTGATTGATTACCCACAGCCGAAATAATATCCATAACCGATTCCGCCTCGGTAAGACCCATCTTTCCGTTAATAAAGGCTCTTTTGGTAAATTCACCGGGCTGTGCGGGCTCCGCACCTTTGCTAAGTACCACCCTGAGTATTCTCTTTGTAATATATATACCGCCGTGACATGAAATTTCAACAACGTCCTCCCCCGTATAACTGTGCGGCGCTCTGAAAACAAGAACAACCGCTTCGTCTATATGCTCGCCGTTATCCGTTATTTTTCCAAAGGATGCGGTATAACCCTTCATTTCCGTTATTTTTTTTCCCGAAACGGACTCAAATATGCTGTCTGCTATATCAAGTGCATTTTCTCCGGATATTCTTATAACACCCATACCCCCTTGTCCGATAGGTGTGGATATAGCCGCAATGGTGTGCTCCAACTTAACTACCTCCAAGCTTAAAATTATTTTCTCACTTTCAACCGTTTATCAGGTTTATGTTGAAAACTGTATTTCAAATTATAATACATACATAAAAATATACGGCGGAGTGCTGTCCGGCGAAAGCCGGGACTGCTCAGGCACTCCACCGCATTTATTATACTTTCTTGTAAAATCTCTGAAAATATTATCAATAAAATCACTTGATATTATATATTTTCATCAGATGTTTTCTTTACCTCTATTTTTCCGTAAAGTGATGCATCAGGACGCTCATTAATGCTTTCTCTCACCTTTTCGGAACTTTCATCATTCTCAAAAGTACTGAACACACCGTCCTGCGGATGGGATTCATTATCACTATATTGTCTTCTCTGATATCCGCTTGTGCGTGGTTTTCTGTTATAAGAACCGTCCTTATTGAAGTTGTTGCTCCTTCCTCTGTATCCGCCGCTTCTGTAGTTAGACTTATAGTCAGGGTCGGGACCTATAACAACATGGCGCTGAAGATTTTCTCCCTCACTCCATGATACAGCCCCTCTTACCCTCTGTACGGCAGTATGAATAATCCTTCTTTCATATGGATTCATAGGCTCAAGGGATGTCCTGACACCGGATTTGCAGGCTTTGAAAGCAAGTTTTCTTCCGAGTATTTCGAGAGTTTTTTCCCTTTTCTCACGATAGTTTCCTATATTGATTGAAATCCTGTAATATTCGTCTTCAACGTGGTTAGCAACAAGACCTGTCAGATACTGGAGAGCATCAAGAGTTTCTCCCCTGTGTCCTATAACAAAGCCTATTTCATCGCCTTCAATATTCAGAACTGCACCACCGTCAACTTCATCAGCAGTGATAACAACATTTTTTATTCCCATCAATCCGAGAATTTCTTCAAGATATTTTTTTGCTGACTCGAGGGGTGTCAGAACAACATAGGCTCTTACTATAGCCGGACTTCCTCCGAAAATACCGAATTTCTTTTTTTCGGGCTGTTTGATAACCTCTATTTCAACATCATCCGTGCCAAGCTGTTTCCTGGCCTGAACCTCTGCCTCTTCAACGGAATCGGCAGTAATGGTAACTTCTTTAATCATAACCAAATAACCTCCCGGTTTATCTTTTTCTTCCCTGATAACTGCTGCTGTTATTATTCGACCTTTTGTGTTTTTGTTTTTTGGAAGCCGACTTTGTCTGTTTATCGGCAGAATTTATCTTCTTAAGAATTTCCGACGGAGCAACATATCCCTCTGCTTCCACATATGCGACAGCCGCCTCCTGCTGTCTTCTTAAAACTACTCTTTGTGCCTCAGCCTTGGCCTCTATAATACTTGCATTATAAAATTTATTCAGGACAATTGACTGTACAAAGCCTATCACGGTCGAAACAATCCAATAGAAACCAACCGCACCCGGAACTATATATGCTATCCATGTACTGAAAAGAGGCATAAATAATATCATAACAATCATGCAGCCCTGAATCTTCGTTCCGTTCATTTTCTGTATAATAAACATACTTGCAACGGATGTAACAAAACAAAGCACCGGTATGAGCCACATCATGGACTGAAACGAAGATTCACTTGGAGTTGCAAGCAAATCAAGCCCGAGAAAATTAAAACCTCCGCTGAACTCATCAATCTTTTCCGTTTCAACGGAATTAAAAAGCGAACTGCCGTCTGCACTGACAAGGTAATTTTTAAGAGAACCGAAATATTTTATTATGCTTATTTCTCCGTATTGACTGTTTATTCCCGTTCCTATTCCGGGAAGTGCCGTAATACTTCTTAATGCTTCACTTACCTTATCTGAAGCTATATGAAGCGTATTACTCAGGGGATTTCTCACCGAATAAAGCACACCAAACATGATTAACATAGGTGCAAGCATGGGCATACATCCGAAGGAAGGTCTATAATTTTCCTTTTCCATAAGCTTCTGTATTTCTTCATTTGCCTTTGCTCTGTTATTCCTGTATTTTTCCATTATTTCCCTTTGTTTCATCTGAAAACGCATATTTGAAGCCATTGATTTCTGCTGCTTCATCGAAAAAGGTAAAATAAGTAATCTTGTGAGCAATGTAAATATTATAATTGCAATACCATAATTTTTAAACAAATAAAAGGCAAACCACAAAACATATCCGAAAATGCTTCCGATAAAATTAAATATCAAATCCATTAATTCATAATCATTCCCTTCATCTCTTTACTATTGTTCATTTCCTAAAGGGATCATTCTTTCCATATAGAATACGCTTATTTTTCCTTTCGGGAACAGGGTCATACCCGCCCCTTGAAAAAGGATTACAGCGCAGTATCCTCCAGATTGTAAGTATACTTCCTTTCAATGCACCGAACCTGTTTAAAGCCTCTATGCCGTATGACGAACAGGTAGGGTAATATTTACAACACGGAGGAGTCCTTGAAGAAATATTTTTCTGATAAAATCTGATAAGCCAAATAAGCGGGCGCTTCACTTCAAAACACCCGCTTCCCTCAGCTCTTTTTTCATAGCACGCAGAATATCATTGGTTTTGACATACGGGGTTTTTCCTCTGGCAACAAACACCAGATCATAACCCCCGTTAATATCATCGAGCAGTATACGATAGGCTTCTCTTATAATTCTGCGTGATCTGCTGCGTAAAACGGCCTTTCCTACTTTTTTACTTACAGTTATTCCAATCCTTACATAACCCAGACGATTTTTACCCACATAAGTAACAAGAACCGCCGAAGTATAGGACCGACCCTTGGAGTAAAGCCTCCGGAAGTCGTTATTTTTCTTCAAAGTGATAATACCACTCAAAATAATCAATCCCTCCGTCTACACTGTACGGACCGTTCTGCACGGGAAACTATTTTCAGTATGTAAGTCTTTTTCTTCCCTTTGCTCTGCGGCGTGCAAGAACCTTTCTGCCGTTGGCATCGGACATTCTCTTTCTGAATCCGTGTTCCTTTTTTCTGTGAAGCTTCTTGGGCTGGTATGTTCTCAGCATACAAATTCCTCCTTTAATCGTTGACATATATTTTCCAACCGTTTTATGACGACCCCCGGATAACCGTAAACAGTCACCCTACCGTAACAAAATTACGGACAACAGAGTCACATATACATACAGGGCAGCACTTACTTCCGTAATTTATGAAAAAACAGCCCCACCGACCATCCATAAAACCCTGCACCGTAAAATTATATACTATATAAAGGGCTTCTGTCAACAATAATTTAAAAAAATAAGTCGTTCATAGCATATTTTTTATAATTTATCACAATTTTATCCGATCTCATTGCTTAATACTCAATATTTTTTATAATCACAGTTGTTTTTTCAACAATACAATAAAAATAAGTTGATAAAAAATTTGAAATATGCAAATTATTATGTTATAATTAATTTGTATAAGTGTTTGCTTGATTATAAATTCTCATAATTGATAACAGGGAACTGAAATATACAGATATAAGGTCGGCAATAAATCAGTAAGTGGGATTGAATATAAATGGGAGGACTGATGTCCCGGATTTATCTGCCGATAAAAATCAAGGAAACAAAAAAACAAACTAAAGAAACAGGAGAAAATATACTTATGGATTCGTTTAATGAAGCCTGGGAACTTATATGTGAATACTGTAAGCAGCACGTCACAGAGGTCGCATATAAATCTTGGTTGCAGAATATTGAGCCTTTGAAACTTGATCTTGATAACGGGAAAATAATTCTTATGGTGCGTTCGGATTTTCAGCGTAATATAATAATGACGGTTTATATAAAGCTGCTGAAAGAGGCTGTAGTCAATGTATTCGGCACCGAACTGAATATAGCGGTAATCGTACCCGAAGAAATAAATAATGAAACACCAAGCAGTGACGAAACGCCAACGGATGAGGATTATGAATTTACATTTGATACCTTCATAGTCGGTTCGTCAAATAAATTCGCTCATGCGGCCTCCCTTGCTGTTGCTACAAATCCCGGCAGAGCGTATAATCCCTTGTTTATCTACGGCAATTCGGGTCTGGGAAAAACCCATCTGCTCTATGCGATAAGAAATGAAATACATAAAAATAATCCCGAAAAGGATATAGTTTATGTAAAGGGTGAGGATTTCACCAATGAGCTTATTGAAGCGATTATGAAAAAATCAAATATTGAATTCAGGCAGAAATATCGTAAATCCGATGTTCTCCTTGTGGATGATATACAGTTTATAGGAGGTAAGGACTCCACACAGGAAGAGTTTTTCCATACCTTCAATACGTTGTATGAAGCAAAAAGTCAGATAGTACTTACATCGGACCGTCCCCCCAAGGAAATAAAAACACTTGAGGACAGACTTCGCAGCCGCTTTGAATCAGGACTTATAGCCGATATACAGCCGCCGGATTTTGAAACAAGAATCGCAATAATAAGAAGAAAGGCGGAACTTCTGCAAATAGAGCTTCCGGATGATGTGACGGAATATATAGCAACAAGGCTTAAATCAAACATAAGACAGCTCGAAGGCGTTGTAAAAAAGCTAAAGGCAAATAACCAGCTTTATGGAGATAAGATAAACATAAATATAGCACAGAAAACCATCTCCGAAATACTCAATAACGAACAGCCGCCGCCGCTCACTGTCGACATAGTTATAGAAGAGGTGGGAAGACACCTCGGAGTTACAAGCAATGATATACGCTCCTCAAAAAGAAATTCAAATATTTCAAATGCCCGCCAGATAGCAATATATGCCGTAAGGGAGCTTATGGATATGTCAATGAACAGCATAGGCGATGAATTCGGCGGCAGGGACCATTCAACCATAGTATATGCACTCAAACAGATAGAGAAGAATATGGAAAAGGACCCCAAATTAAAATCTACGGTGAACGATATCATAAATAATATAGCGAGAAGATAATGTTGAAAAGATTTTAACAATTCAACATTTACGGTTGAACCGACTTTTTGGAAGATATAAAAAAATCAACACACTTTTCAACATTCAACTAACATAATTCAACAGAAAGGTTTAAAACGATAAAAACCGCGGAAATTACAAACAAAAATCAAACAAACCTTCAACAATCGAAAAACCGTAAAAATATAAGAAAAAATCGGAAACAGATAAAATATTCAACAATTCCACAGCCCCTATTACTACTCCTAAAAATATATCTTTTCTATGATAAATTTTCCGATGAAAGGAAGAAAAAGAATGAAATTCCAATGCAATCGAAGCAAGCTTACCGAAGCCGTTACAAATGTTCAAAGAGCGGTATCGGTAAAGACAACAATGCCCGCACTTGAAGGCATACTTATAAAATGCGAAAACAATAAAATCGACCTTTTCGGCTATGACCTCGAGATATGCATAACAACCTCAATAGACGCAGCTGTCATAGAGGAAGGAAGTTCTGTTGTGAAGGCAAAGCTGTTTTCGGATATAATCAGGAGAATGCCTGAGGATAGTATAACCATTGAGGTTGATTCCAAAAATATAGTATATATAAACAGCGGCAGGGTAGATTACAAAATCGTAGGTCTTCCGGCAGAGGATTATCCTGAAATTCCGGTTATAAACAGTGAAGATAAAATATCCGTTGAAGAAGAAACCCTCGGAAGCATGATAAGACAAACTATCTACGCTGTGGCAGAAACCGATGTTAAACCGACAAATAAGGGTACTCTGTTTGAGATAGAAAACAAAACCTTAAGAATGGTATCACTCGACGGATACAGACTTGCCATGAGGACGGAAAAAATTGACTGTGATACCGAAAAATCATTTATTGTTCCCGGAAAATCACTTAATGAAATAAACAGACTGATATCGGACAGCGATGATGAAAATGTAGATATTATTCCGGGAACACGCCATATCATGTTCAGAATAGGAAACTACCGTGTCATATCGAGGCTTATTGAAGGTGAATTTATCAATTACAGAGGTTCAATACCCAAATCCCATGTTACCGAGCTGAAAATAAACACAAGAATATTCACTGAAACGGTAGAAAGAATGTCGCTTATGCTTACCGACAAAATGAAAAGCCCGATAAGATGCGTTATAGAGGATAATGAAATAAAAACAACCTGTAATACTCCGCTCGGTCAGGCAAATGACAGTATCAATGTTTCAATGACGGGGGAAGCAATAGAGATAGGATTCAACAATAAATTCCTGTTGGATGCTCTGCGTTATTGTGAAACCGATGAAATTATAATGGAGCTTACAGGAGCGACAAAGGCAGTAGTGATAAAGCCTACAGAAGGTGACAGCTTCCTGTTTATGCTAATGCCCATGAGGTTATCAAAATGAAACATTTACTGATAGAACTCCATGCTGCGGAAGAATATATAAAGCTTGACAGCGCCCTGAAGCTGACAGGTCTTTGTGCGACGGGAGGACAGGCAAAAATTGCAGTCCGTAACGGTGAGGTGGAGGTTAACGGAGAGGTATGTACGATGAGAGGAAAGAAACTGCGCAGAGGTGATACCGTAAAGTTTGAAAATACTGTTTTTGAGGTGTCCTGAGTGGTTGTAAAGAGTCTGAAAACAGAAAATTACAGAAATCTCGAAAATACCGTATTTTATCCGGCAAAGGGAATAAACGTGATATACGGCTCAAACGCACAGGGAAAGACTAATCTTATAGAATGTCTGTGGCTTTTTACGGGCGGAAGATCTTTCAGAGGCTCAAAGGAAAATGAACTTATAGCTTTCGGTAAAAATAAAGCCGATATAGAACTCTGTTTTCAGACAAGGGAGAGAGAGCAGACAATAAGATTCGGAATTCAGGGCGGAAAAAGACAGCCTGTTCTTAATGATGTCCCGAAAAGCAGTCTTTCTCAGATAGTGGGAAGTTTTTGTGCGGTGGTTTTTTCTCCCGATCATCTGACATTGATAAAAAACGGTCCCGATGAAAGAAGAAATTTTATTGACGGAGCCATATGTCAGATAAGACCTGCGTATGCTTCACTCTTATCGAGATATAAAAAAATATTGAGTGAAAGGAATGCCTTGCTTAAGGATATTCCGCATCATAGAGAGCTTGAGGATACTCTTGACATATGGAATGAGAGATTATCCGTTGAAGGTTCCGATGTTGCAATACAGAGGATAGCCTATATCAAAGAACTCATGGAGCCTGCCATAAGCTTTTATGAAGGAATAAGCTCGGGAAAGGAAAGACTCAGTCTTGAATACAGGATGCACTATCCCGCAAATGTCAACATGAGCAGGGACGAAATAGCGGATGTAATGCTTAAAACACTCAGAAGAAAACAAAATGACGATATATACTGCGGATATACAACTACGGGTATACACAGAGATGATCTTATGGTGAAAATAAACGATATGGAGGCAAGAAGCTTCGGTTCACAGGGACAGCAAAGGAGTGCGGTTCTTGCATTGAAGCTTGCGGAAGCGGAACAGATAGGAGAAAACAGGGGAGAAAACCCCGTTATACTTCTTGATGACGTTCTCAGTGAGCTTGATAATACAAGAAGAAATTATCTCCTGAAGGAGCTTAGCGGGATGCAGATATTCATAACCTGCTGTGAGCCTTTTGTCGATGCTGAAAATATTGTTCATATAGAAAACGGTAAAATATGCTGTTAAGGAGAAAATTATGTATCTGCATCTTGGTGGTGATGTTACTGTCATGACCGATGAAATAATAGGAATATTCGATCTTGACAATGCTACGGTGTCATATAAAACAAGGGAGTTTCTGTCAGAAGCCGAAAAAAGCGGGAGGGCACAGACCCTTTCCTATGACCTGCCTAAGTCCTTTGTTATATGCGGAAATAATGAAGATGACTGTAAATTATATATATGTCAGCCGGCACCTGCAACTTTTATAAAAAGAATGGAGCAATTCGGAAAGGAATGATCATATGGCTAAAAGACTGCTTACGGAATGTCCTTATTGTCACAGAAAGGTATCATATTTCGGAGCGGGTATACTTAAGACAAAGGGAGAACACTGCTGTACGGGCTGCAAATGTATATCAAATGTGGTTATACACAGGGCACTGTACGGAATAGGAGGAGGTGCGGTTGTATTATCGCTCATATTGGTTCTTGTACTTTCCACATACATGAAACATGATAATATATGGGGGATAATATTCGTACTTTTACCATATCTTGTATTTTATATAGTATCTCCGTTTTTTATAAAGCTTGAACCATGCAATGATAAATCTGCCGTAAATAAGCTGCGCAGAAAGGTCGAACCCGTTCCGGAGGAAAAGAGGCAGCCCCTGAGAAGAGATGAGCAGCCTATAGAGCTTAATGTAGGGGAACAGTTCAGTTCAAGCTTTATGAAAGCAAAAAGCAGTATGAAATCGGGAGAGGAGAATTTTTCCGAGGAATATTCGGAAAATATTTTCCCCGAGGAAAAAGGCAGGGATATAGACTCAGGTATAGATATAGACATATCGGCGGATATAAAAAATAACACCGATTTCCCGGGAAATGAACCGGATGATGATGCCATGAAAATATATGAACCTGAAAAAGCGGCGGAGGAAGACGTAAATAAACAGGATAGCACGAATGAAGTTTCTTTCATACTCGAAAATACGGACGAAGGTAACAGTGAAGGTGCTGCGGAGTTTCAGACCGAGGAAAATAATGAGGTTTCGTTCATATTCGGAAGGTCGTATGATGACGGCAATGATTAAGGGAGTGAGAAATATTGTTGAGACTTCCCGTATGTCCCCATTGTCATGCCGTATACAGCTATGCGGAGGTTTCCGGAATGAAGCAGGGGGAAAGATTTTGCTATCACTGCAAAAAAAAATACAGAGTAAACAAAACAGCAGGCGGTCTGATATTGATGTCTGTTGTATGTATAGTTCTTATATGTATCAATCTGCTTTTGTTTTCGTCAAATGAAAATATAAATCTGATTGTGCTGATATTACTGAATTTTTCGGTTGTGACGGCGGCTGTGCTTATTCTTCCGCTTACGGTAAGGTTCAGGGCGGAAAAAATAAAGAAGGCAGAGAAGAAAAAGCTGAAAAATAAGCAGTAAATTTCCCGACAGGTAAAGGAGTAAAATATGGAAATAAATGAAATTTCTCAGACAACGCAGGAATACGGAGCCGCAGAAATACAGGTTCTTGAAGGTCTTGAAGCGGTAAGAAAAAGACCGGGTATGTATATAGGCTCAACAGGTCCGAGAGGACTTCATCATCTTGTATATGAAATAGTGGATAACTCGATTGATGAAGCACTTGCGGGGTATTGCAAAAAAATTGAGGTGGAAATTCTTCCGGGGAATATTATAAGAGTAAGCGATGACGGAAGAGGTATTCCGGTTGGGATACAGCCGAAGTTGGGTATTCCGGCGGTGACGGTAGTATTTACGGTTCTTCATGCCGGGGGAAAATTCGGCGGCGGCGGATATAAGGTTGCCGGAGGACTTCACGGTGTGGGTGCATCGGTTGTAAATGCATTATCGGAATGGACGGAGGTTGAGGTATATGACGGAGAAAAAATATACCGTCAACGATTTGAAAGAGGAAATACCGTAACCGATCTTGAGACAGTTGGTGAAAGTGACAGGAGAGGTACGGTTGTTACCTTCAAGGCAGATCCGGAAATATTTACCGAAACTACAGTTTATGATTATGAAGTACTTTCCGTAAGACTTAGAGAACAGGCATTTCTTAACGCCGGAATTAATATAGAGCTGACGGACAAAAGAGATCCCGAAAATATATTGAATGATAAATTCTTTTATGAGGGCGGTGTATCAAGCTTTGTAGAATATGTGCATAAGAAAAGGGGTCTTGATGTTATTCATGACGATATTATGCACTTTTCAATAAAGAACGAAGAAGATACCGAATCGGCAGAAATAGCAATGCAGTATAACGACAGCTATAATGAGCTTATACTTTCATTTGCAAATAATATACATACGACCGATGGAGGTACTCATGAAGAGGGCTTCAAAAGAGCACTTACAAGAGTAATGAATGATTATGCCAGAAAGTTCAATATTATAAAAGAGGGAGAAAAGGGACTGAGCGGAGAGGATATAAGAGAAGGTCTTACGGTCGTTATAAGTGTCAAGCTAAAGGACGCACAGTTTGAAAGCCAGACAAAGGCAAAGTTAGGAAATACCTCGATAAGAACACTTGTCGATAAGCTTATAAGTGATAAGCTCGAACAATATCTTGAGGAAAATCCGGCAACGGCAAAGGCAATTTTTGATAAAGCGCTGCTTGCGGCAAAGGCAAGAGAAGCCGCAAGAAAGGCAAGGGATCTTGCGAGAAGAAAAACAGCTATGGAGGGTGCCGGACTTCCGGGTAAGCTTGCGGACTGCCAGTCAAAGAATGTAGATGAGACAGAAATATATATCGTAGAGGGAGATTCCGCGGGAGGTTCCGCAAAAGGCGGACGTGACAGGCGTTTTCAGGCAATACTTCCGCTTTGGGGAAAGATGCTTAATGTGGAAAAGGCAAGGCTTGACAAGGTATACGGAAACGATAAGCTGATGCCTGTAATAACGGCTCTCGGATGCGGTATCGGAGATGAAATAGACCTGACAAAGCTCCGTTACGGGAAAATAATAATAATGGCGGATGCCGATGTTGACGGATCGCATATCAGGACCCTCATGCTTACGTTCTTCTTCCGCTTTATGAGGCCATTGCTTGAGGAGGGTCATGTATATATAGCACAGCCTCCGCTTTACAGGATAACAAAGGGAAAAAATGAGCATTTCTATGCATATACCGATGAGGAAAGGGATAAGATAATGGCTCAGCTCGGCGGGAATTATGAAATCCAGAGATATAAGGGTCTTGGTGAGATGGATCCTGAGCAGCTATGGGAAACAACAATGGATCCTGCGACAAGGATAATGCTCAGGGTAGAGATGGAGGATGCCGCTGCGGCCGATGAGGTATTTACAATTCTGATGGGCGATAAGGTTGAACCGAGAAGGGAATTCATAGAGAAAAATGCAAAATATGTTCAGAACCTTGATATATGAGCATATTATGTAAAAAATATTTAAAAAAGGAAAATGATAAATGAGTGATAATGATTCTGTCAAACCTTCGGGTGAAGATAATCCGGAGGGTGTTGAAAAAGTTAATGAGGACAATCCCGAGTGGGATGGCTCGGAAGCCGAGTTTGTAAGTGATGATGATACAGAAGAGTATGAAATTCCGGAAACGGGATTCAAACTTTCTTATGTACTGACAAGGGATGAAGTATACAAATGTCTGTATCACAGCGGTGTCGTTAAAACGAAGGGGTTAAGGGCAGTTATCCAGAGTGTTATATTGGCGGTTGCGGCGATAGTATTTTTTGTTGTTTATTTTACAACAAAATCCCAATATAACAGCTATAATATATTTTTCGGTGTTGTTTGCCTTATAACAATAGCGGCTATATGGATAGTTCCCCATATTTATCTTAAAAGTATGTCAAAAATGATGGCAGACGGAAAAAAAATAGAGGCGGAAATATATCCCACACATATAGATATAGGCAGCGGTGAGGGTGAGTGGTCGATAATGCTTGACGGAAGATCGTATATTGAGGAAGCTGACGGTATGATTATGATTTTTACGGAAAAGAACAGAATTTTTGCTGTTCCGAAGAGAGTTATTGAGCCGGAGGTATATAATGAAATAAGTGCGATTCTCCGTTCGGGAACAGAGCCTGCCGAATTCTGAGGTATGATTATGGAAAAAATAAATAAGCTTGAAATTACCGCAAGATATGCAGAAACCGATATGATGGGGATAATACACCATTCGGTATACCCCGTATGGTTTGAGGCTGCGAGGACGGAATTTATTAAAATGTCGGGGATTTCATATTCCGAGCTTGAGAAAAGAGGAATAATGCTTCCTTTGACAGGTCTTGAATGTAAATATATAAAACCGGTTCATTATGAGGATGTTGTGACAATTGAAACTTCACTTTCAAAGATGAGCTTTGCAAAAATACATTTTTCATATAAAGTTATACTCAATGATGAAATAATGGCGGAGGGCAAAACCTTCCACGGTTTTGTAAGTTCAAAGGATTTCAGACCGGTTAATATAAAAAAAATTATGCCGCAGCTTTATGAGGAGCTGAGTAATGCGGTAGTAAAAGAACAGAAAACAATAAATACCTGAGGAGGTACTGATTTTGGATATACAAGATGCATTGTCCAATACAAAAATTATAGATGTGGATATAGAAAAGGAGATGAAAAAATCGTTCCTTGATTATTCCATGTCGGTAATTGTATCCCGTGCTCTTCCCGATGTACGTGACGGATTGAAGCCGGTACACAGAAGAATACTTTATTCACAGTATGAGGATAAGCTTACACCCGATAAGCCGTATAAAAAATGTGCGACAACCGTTGGTAATGTGCTCGGCAGATATCATCCGCACGGTGACAGCTCGGTTTATGATGCACTTGTCCGTCTGGCACAAGATTTTTCAATGAGGTATATACTCGTTGACGGTCACGGAAACTTCGGTTCGGTTGACGGAGATCCGCCCGCCGCGTACCGTTATACCGAGTCAAGAATGAGCAAGATCTCGGTTGAAATGCTTACGGATATAGACAAGGAAACTGTTGATTTTGTTCCTAATTATGACGACAGCCGGAAAGAACCGTCCGTTTTGCCGTCAAGATTTCCTAATCTTCTGGTAAACGGATCAAAGGGTATAGCCGTTGGTATGGCTACAAATATTCCCCCGCATAATTTAGGAGAAGTAATAGACGCGGTATGCTGTGTTATAGATAATCCCGATGCGGGACTTGACGAAATCATGCAGTATATAAAGGGACCGGATTTCCCCACAGGCGGAATAATAATGGGAAAAAGCGGTATCCGTGCAGCTTATGCGACGGGTCGTGCAAAAATTACGGTCAGAGCAAAGGCGGAAATAGTTGAGGATAAAAACGGCAGATTTAAAATTGCCGTTACGGAAATACCTTATCAGGTAAATAAATCCGAGCTTGTCCTCAGTATTGCCGAAATGATAAAAAACAAAAAAATTGAGGGATTATCCGGTATAGAGGATCATTCCGACAGAAACGGTATGTATATTGAAATTACCGTTAAAAGAGAGGCTTCACCTCAGATAGTTCTTAATAATTTGTTTAAGTATTCACAGCTTCAGGTTACATTCGGAATTATTATGCTCGCTATAGTAAACGGTATTCCGAAAATTCTTAACCTCAGGGATATTATACAGAATTATATTGATTTCCAAGTAGAAATTATTACGAGGAGAACGGTATATGATCTGAAAAAGGCGGAGGAAAGGGCTCATATACTCGAAGGTCTGAAAATAGCAATAGATTTTATCGACGAGGTAATAAAGATAATCCGTTCCTCAAAGGATACCCCCACGGCAAAGCAAAGACTTTCCGAACGTTTCGGACTTGACGATGTGCAGACTCAGGCTATAGTTGATATGAGGCTAAGACAGCTTTCGGGTCTGGAAAGAGAAAAGATAGAAGCTGAGCTTCAGGCACTTCTTGAAAAAATTGATTATTTCAAAAAAATACTTGAGGACGGAGAAATGCTTCTCGGCATTATAAAAACCGAGCTTGGAGAAATCAAAAAGAAATACAATGATGAACGCAGGACGGAAATAGCAGCCGTCAGCGGTGAGGTTGATATCGAGGATCTTATCCCATATGAAGACTGTGTGCTCACAATGACAAATCTCGGTTATGTAAAAAGACAGAAAATTGATACATACCATACCCAACGCAGAGGCGGCAGAGGTATAAGCGGCATGAACAGACGTGAGGAAGATGTCGCAACGGATATGTTCGTTATAGGAACACACGACCATGTATTGTTCTTTACCAATATGGGAAAGGTATACAGGCTTAAATGCTATGAGATTCCCGAAGGCTCAAGAACATCAAAGGGAATGAATATAAATAACCTGCTTCCCCTGAGCAGCGAGGAAAAGGTTACATCAATGATAAGAATACCCGAAAACGGCGACGAGGATAAATACCTTGTTATGATAACCAAAAAGGGTATCATAAAGAGAACCGCGACAAAGGAGTTTTACAGCAACCGTAAGGGCGGACTTATTGCCATTGACCTTGACGAGGATGACGAGCTTGTATGGGTACGTCTTACGGACGGACAGTGTGAACTGCTCGTTGCAACAAGAAACGGTATGGCAATACGCTTCAAGGAAACAGATGTAAGAGCAATGGGAAGAGCGGCAAGAGGTGTCAAGGCTATAACTCTCAGAGGTGACGACAGTGTTATCGGTATGTCTATGCTCAGAGAGGGCGCGCTTATACTTACTGTATCGGAAACAGGCTACGGCAGACTTTCAAATAAAGAGGATTACCGTATTCAGTCAAGAGGGGGCTTTGGTCTTACCAATTATCATACCGAAAAATTCGGCAAGGTTGCGGCGATAAAAGCAGTTGATTTTGACGACGATATTATAATAATTTCCGATAACGGCGTTATTATCAGAATTGAGGCATCTTCTATCAGAATATGTGCACGACCGTCAAAGGGTGTTATTGTTATGAAGACAGGTGACGGAAGCAAGGTAGCCACTATTGCAAGAGCACCGCATGAGGATAATGATGAGGATGAAGAAATATCCGGGGAGGCGGATGACTTAGATATTTCCGAGGAAACGGTAAGTCCGGAAAATACGGAAGCGGAAAGTGAAGCTCCCGAGGAAGAATATTAATTGAAAAACAGAATATACGGTCAGTTCGGAACCATCCTGACCTTAAACAAAACTACGGGAAACAGTGGGATATTTGTATTATCCTGCCTGAAAAAATACAGAGGACGCCGTAGTGCGTCCCTTTTTTTGTGTAATAAGGGGTTATTTATTATGAACAGATACAGTGTTATTGAAAAGAAAAATCCGAGAGAAATTGTTCTTCTCAGAGGAAACGGCTGCATATGGAAAAGATGCAGCTATTGCGATTATCATCTCGATTTTTGCAGGGATGAAGAGGAAAATTTCCGACTTAACAGTGATGTACTCGGAAATGTTACAGGTGTATATAAAAAGCTTGAGGTTATAAATTCAGGCAGTTTTACGGAGCTTGATAAAAAAACACTTGACCTTATAGAGCAAATCTGCATTGAAAAGGGAATAGAAACACTTTATTTTGAAAGCCATTACATTTATAAGGAAAAATCAATGGCAGCCAAAAAGTACTTTTTGGAAAGGGGAATAACCCTGAAAATAAAAACAGGTGTTGAAACCTTTGATGAGGAATTCAGAGAAAGGTATCTGCACAAAGGCTTTGGTTATGTCGGAGTTGAGGAAATATCGGAATTTGCCGATGAAATATGCCTGCTTTTCGGGATAAAGGGGCAAACGGAGGCAAGCATGAGAAAGGATATTGAAACAGGTCTTGAAAATTTTGAAAGAGTATGTATCAATATAATGAATAAAAATTCCACCCCCATTCTGCCGAACAGGATGGTAATAAAAACATTTTCTGACAGAATTGCTCCTGTCTATAAAGATAATGACAGGGTGGATATACTTATGGATAATCTTGAATTCGGAATAGGTACAAAGGTACAGGAGGTTTTTTTAAAATGAATTTTATTTTCGGAACATATACAAATGAAATACTTCTGATATTATCGCTTGTTGTAATATTCGGCTCGGTTCTTCCCGCTTATAAATTTTTCGGAAAATACGGTCTTTATGCGATAACAATTATAGCTACAATCACGGCCAATATTGAATGTCTTATAATGATAAATGCTTTCGGTATGGAACAGACACTCGGAAATGTCCTTTTTGCGGTTACATTCCTTATAACGGATATACTAAGTGAAAATGAAAGCAAAAAAGATGCAAACAGGGCGGTAATTCTCGGAATATTTTCATCATTGTTTTTTGTAGTCATTACACAAAGCTGGATGCTGTATATACCGTCTGAATCGGATTTTATTATGCCGTCCATAAGGGAGGTATTTTCAAATACACCGAGGATGATGTTTTCCTCGCTTATTGTCTATGCGGTATCTCAATTTATGGATGTTCAGCTTTATCACGCATGGTGGAAGCTAACGGAAAAGCTGAGCGGAAACAGGAAGAAATTTCTGTGGCTCAGAAATAACGGCTCTACACTCATTTCACAGATCCTTAATACCGCATTGTTTACACTGCTTGCATTCATAGGGACATACGATTTTCAGACTCTTATAAGTATTATGGTTTCAAGCTATGTAATATTTGTAGTGACGAGTCTTTGTGATACTCCCGTAGTTTATCTCGCAAGAAAAATAGGGGAATCCCGAAAAACAAAGTCAAAAAAATAACACAGAAGTAACATACATACTGTTATAATCAAAATAAGGATCAACATAAACGTGCTGCTTTCAAAATAAAGAGATTTATATTTGGAGTTGAGCACTATGAAACGGGAAAAAATTAAGAGAACGAACAATAATATCCTGATACGGCAGCCGGAAAAATTTTCGGCTGCATTTTGCAGTAGTTATGACGGGAGAATTATATTGAAACAAGCGGACGAAACCTATCTTAAGCTCTGTTGCTGCAAAGAAAAGGATATAGGCTCGGATATAAGGGATATTCTGGAGTATATGGAATACAAAAGAATAAAATATTATTTTGAAAGCTATAGGGGACATAAATTCAATCTGAAGTATGTTGAGAAATTTTCAAATTGTGCTGATTTATTATGGGGAGTGAATATATCTGTGAATTATTCTTCAATGAAATTTGAAGGTCATATTGTTGTTTCTGACAATAAACATACGTCCGTAGAGATAACCCATGACAGCGAGGAAAATAAAAATCAGGGTATAATTATAATCAGCAAAAAGAAAAATGGATATTTTGTTGAATTTTGCAGCGATAGTGTTATAGAAAAGATTTTCGGCGTTGCTGTAGGGAAATATATTGACGAGAAAACCGAAAATATTCCGGAAACCATAAAGCTCTGCATAAACGAGAGAAGAAAAATAAAAAATTATGATGTTTTTACATTACCGGACGGTAAAAGGGAAATACTCAGTATAAATTCAAAACCTGTGTGTAGGAATGATTGTAATGCGGCGGTTGTTGAAATAGGTCTTTACGATTTAAACGGACGCGGCAAAAAATTTGAAACAAAAACCGACGAGTTTTTTCAAAATAATATTATAGGAAGCGGTATAATAAGTTGTAATACTCATAATGATATGTATTTTGAAGATATAAACCCATATCTCGCCGGATTGATAAAGGAAGGTAAGATAAACAGAGAAGCTTTAATAAATGCATATCCCTTTCGCAGTGCAATTAATGAAAAAATTTCAAACTTCGGAAAAATTTCATCTTATAATGATAATGGTGAAAAAACTTATTATATTATGGGTGCAGTACCGGTAGTTGAGGGTGGTGTTGCAGTCAGGATATTTGTATTTGTTATATTGACTGAAAACAGGGATATTATAGATTCAAGTGTCTTTGACGGACTTACTCCGAGAGAAACAAATGTATTAAGGCTTGCGGCGGAAGGATTAAATAACAGACATATAAGCGAGGCACTCAATATAACCGAAGGTACTACAAAAAGGGAATTATTCCACTGTTACAAAAAGCTCGGCGTTAAAAATAAAATAGAAATAATAAGGAAACTATATCACCTCTAAATATCAACTTTTGTTATATTGAAAGATTAGTCGGGTTTATTGTATAATGTTCTCGCAGAAAAAATTATGCGGGTCGAGGAGAGATATCAATGTTATCTGCCGGTGTATTTACATACAGAAATAATGAGTACAACTATAAGTTAATAAAAAGTTCTGTATTTATTGAGGAATATGGATATACAGCGGTTTACGGAATCAGGATCTATAATGAGGATGGCAGTGAGTTCAGCAGCGTTGAAGATATTTCCGATGATTTTGAATCAGTAGACAGGCTATGCAGACTTATGTGCAATGAAAATATATGCCCTGTCCATCTTATTGATATTGTGGAGGACTTTATATCCGGACAATACGATTTGTAACATAAGAATTTAACCTGACACGGATAGAAATTCCCCCGCCTTTGCACAGGCGGGGGAGTATATCACACATTAAATCTGAACAGTACAATATCTCCGTCCTTCATTACATAATCCTTTCCTTCGGAGCGTATAAGACCCTTTTCCTTTGCATTTGCCATTGAACCACATTCCATAAGCTCGTCATAGGAAACAACTTCGGCACGGATAAAGCCTCTTTCAAAATCGGTATGTATCTTTCCCGCAGCCTGAGGAGCTTTTGTACCCTTTGTTATCGTCCATGCCCTTACCTCCTGCTTGCCGGCTGTGAGGTATGATATCAGCCCGAGAAGATCATAGCAGGCATTTATGAGTCTGTCAAGTCCTGACTGTTCAAGTCCCATTTCGGAAAGAAAGAGTTCCTTTTCATCATTTTCCATACCCGATATTTCAGCTTCTATCTCGGCACATATAGGGAGAACAGCCGCGTTTTCAGATTCCGCTATCTGCTTTACAACATCATAAAAGGGATTGCCGTCTGCCGAGCCGTTTTTGAAATCGCTGTCGCTGAGGTTTGCGGCATATATTACCGGTTTATTTGTGAGCAATGACACAGTAGAAAGAAGTTCAGCCTCCTCGGGTGTACATTCTACGGAACGTGCAGGCTTACCTTCATCAAGCGACTCTTTAACTCGCTCAAAAAAGTTAAGATCATCCTGATATTTTTTATCGCCCTTTATGAGCTTCCGGGTTTTATCAATTCTTCTGTCAAGCACCTCAATGTCCGAAAGAATAAGTTCAACATTGATCGTTTCAATATCTCTTTTAGGATCAATACTTCCATCAACGTGAATTATATCATCATTTTCAAAGCAGCGTACAACATGAACAATAGCATCAACCTCACGTATATTTGAAAGAAATTTGTTTCCGAGTCCTTCTCCCCTTGACGCACCCTTAACAAGACCCGCAATATCAACAAATTCTATGGCAGCGGGTGTGTATTTTTCCGGTTCATACATTTTGGCAAGCTCATCAAGTCTTTTATCCGGGACTGCTACAACTCCCACGTTCGGCTCTATCGTACAGAACGGATAATTTGCAGACTGTGCCCCCGCATTTGTTATAGCGTTGAAAAGCGTGCTTTTGCCGACATTCGGCAGACCTACTATTCCTAATTTCATGATTACATTCCTTTCTGATTATTTGTCTGTATTAGATAATAACACATTTTTTCCTATTATACAAGAGTCCTGACTTATACTATTCTTACTATATCGGTAAAAAGACAATGTGCGTTTTTACTCAGCTTTTTGTTTATATGCAGGCTTCCGAAATACCATTTCTTATAAATTATATTATGTTCAAGCTCGTCAAAAAATGTCGAAAGCGGATTAACACGGCAGGTGCGGTTTACATGAGCCATATCTGTCAGTGAAGGCTCATGCGTTATGACATAATCAACCTTTCTGTCCGCCTTATCGAGATTCTGGACCGCATATTGCATTTCTATCATTGACGGAAGCTCTTCTTTCCACCACGTTCCGTTTTCACGCCGCAGTTCCTTATCTGTGCTGTCGCCTCCGCCAAAGGTAAAAAAGCTTTTTCCGTCTATTTTATAAATTTCCCCCCGGAGAAGCTGATATAAATTTCCGCCTATTCTTCTTGCACGTCCTCCGTAAATTTCAACAACGGGGTAGGTAGCTAAAAGAGAAAAATTTTCATGAGTACCCTCGACAAAGAGCGTCTTATATTTTTTTTCGCAAATCTTTTTGAGGTTACCTTTTTCATTTTTTGAATTATTCCATATAAATCCGAAGTCCCCGCAGATAATAAAGCAATCGTTTTCAGTCAGCTTTTTCAGCTTTTTATTTTCAAACCGCTCATATTCTCCATGAGTGTCCCCTGTGACAAGAACCATTGATGATTCCTCCTGATGTATTAATTTAATCTGAAAAATCCTTTTAATTTATTTATCGGAATAATACTGAATCGGACAGTGTTTATTACCGTAAGTATTAAGCGTTGTCGGATTAAGTATTGCAGTTGTTATTACCATATTTATATTGATATTCCGTCTGAATTTTAGCAGAATTGTATTTGTGTTTTATCCGAAAATAATGTAAAATATATATGGTTGTATTTTTCCGGTCGGTTATATTATTTTGTGACCGAGAAAACTGATTTCTCCACCAAAATTAATTATATCACAGGAGTTGACATTTTTCTATGAAAAAAACCATGACATTTTTGACGGCTGTCGTCGTTTTTTTGTCAGCATTGATGATAGTACCGCAGCAGAGTGCGGATGCTGCCGAGTTTAATGCGGATATAGAGCTTAGCTGCAAGTCTGTTTATCTTGAAAATCTTGATACCGGGACCGTAGTATTTTCAAAGGAACCGTATGCAAGGCGTTTTCCCGCATCCACGACAAAGATAATGACTTATATAATAACGGCGGAAAAGGTAAATGATTTTGATAATACCTATGTTACGGTAAAAGGTGAAGTATTACATTTGCTTGACGGAACAGGAAGTTCGGTTGCAGGTCTTGAAGAAAACGAAAAGCTTAGCATTACTCAGCTTCTGAATTGTCTTATGATTCCGTCGGGAAATGATGCGGCACTTATTCTTGCGGATTATATCGGCGGCGGGGATATATCGAAATTCGTAGATATGATGAATGAAAAAGCCAAGGAGCTCGGATGCACAGGTACTCATTTTGAAAACCCCCACGGTCTTAATGATCCGAATCATTATACTACTGTTGCAGATATGGCGAAAATAACGAAATATGCTCTTACGCTGCCGAAGTTTACAGAGATAACGAATACCGTAACCTCCGATTGTCTTGGTGACGACAGATATCTTGTCACGACTAATTATATGATTGACGAATACAGGGGCGGGGATTACTATTATCCCTATGCATCGGGAATAAAGACAGGTTCGACGGGGAACGATTCCGGATATTGTCTTGTTTCAACGGCATCAAAGGACGGATATACATATCTTTGTGTTGCATACGGTGCACCATATGAGGATAAAAACGGTGAGTATTATGACAACGGAGCGATGATTGATTCTGCCAATTTATATGATTGGGCATTTGATAATCTTTCTATTAAGACAATACTTGACAAAAACGAGCTTGTAAAGGAGATAAATATCAATTACGCATGGAACAAGGACAAAATCCGTCTGACGCCGTCGGAGGGATATTCAACCATCATGCCTGATGATGTTTCCGTTGAAAGTATTGACAGAATTTTTGATATACCGGACAGTATAGATGCACCCGTCAAGGAGGGTGATAAAATCGGCACAGTTACGTTAAGTTATGCAAATCAGAAGCTTGCAACCATAGATCTTCTTGCAGGGGAGTCGGTTGATCGCAGCGAGCTTCTTACCGCATTTAACGGATTAAAGATAATTTTCACTTCAAAATGGTTTATTCTTATTATCATTATTGTTGCCATTTTACTGCTTATATATTTCATAATAATAGCAATTTATAAAAGAAACAAAAAAAATCAAAGACCTGTCAAAAAATACAGAAAATTCTAAAATTATACTGTATTATGATAGTTTATTTTGATATAAATTTTTGATAATTGGCGGTGTTTTTTATGCACTGCCATTTTTTTATAAATTTTTAAAAAAAATTATTGACATACGGTATCATAGATGATATAATCAATGCATACCAAATAAATAGGTATTATAAGATATTTAGGGGGGTCTGTTTTATGAGAATTCTTCTGAAAGAAATAAGACATAACTACAGGAATGGACGAATGTGCTGTTGTTAATGATATATGATCTTACTGAAATTTTTTATTAATGAGAGGTTTTTATTATGAGCGAAAATAATTATAGATTTGAAACACTTCAGCTTCATGTAGGACAGGAACAGCCCGACCCCGCAACCGATTCAAGGGCAGTTCCGATTTATGCCACAACGTCTTATGTTTTCCGTAACTCTCAGCACGCTGCCGACCGTTTCGGACTCAGAGATGCCGGAAATATTTACGGAAGACTTACGAATTCCACACAGGATGTATTTGAAAAGAGAATTGCTGCTCTCGAAGGCGGTGTTGCAGGTCTTGCGGTTGCATCCGGTGCTGCCGCTATCACTTACACAATACAGGCACTTGCACAAGCAGGCGACCATATCGTCGCACAAAAGACAATATACGGAGGAAGCTATAACCTCCTTGCACATACCCTTTCACAATTTGGTATAAAAACTACATTCGTTGATGCACATAACCTTGAGGAGCTTGAGGGTGCTATCCGGGATAATACAAAGGCGGTTTATATAGAAACTTTGGGAAATCCGAACAGCGATATTCCCGATATAGACGCTATCTCCGAAATAGCCCACAAGCATGGTCTGCCTGTTGTTGTTGATAATACCTTCGGCACACCTTATCTTATCCGCCCCATAGAGCATGGTGCAGATATTGTTGTTCACTCCGCTACTAAGTTTATAGGCGGTCACGGTACAACACTCGGCGGTGTTATCGTTGACAGCGGTAAATTTGATTGGAAGGCAAGCGGTAAATATGCACCCATTGCCGAACCTAATCCGAGCTACCACGGAATTTCCTTTGCCGATGCTGTTGGTCCGGCTGCTTTTGTAACATATATCCGTGCAATACTTCTCAGAGATGAGGGTGCAACAATTTCTCCGTTTGCCGCTTTCCTGCTTCTTCAGGGAACGGAAACACTTTCGCTCAGACTTGAACGTCATGCGGAAAATACAAAGAAGGTTATCGAATATCTTTCAAAAAGTCCGTATGTTGAGAAGGTTAATCATCCCTCGCTGCCTGATCATCCCGATCATGCACTTTATGAGAGATATTTCCCGAACGGCGGAGCAAGTATATTTACGTTTGAAATCAAGGGCGGACAGTCTGAAGCACATAAATTTATCGACAGTCTTAAAATATTTTCATTGCTTGCGAATGTAGCAGATGTAAAATCACTTGTTATACATCCGGCAACGACAACACATTCCCAGCTTACCGATGAGGAGCTTGAGGATCAGGGCATAAAGCAGAATACGATACGTCTTTCAATAGGTACGGAGCATATTGATGATATTATCGAAGATCTTGATCAGGCATTCAAGGCTGTATTCGGCTGATAACTGACTAAAATATTTGTCTCCTTCCATATATTTTTAATGATTCCCGACATAGTACGATATGTCGGGTATTGTTTTTTAGCCGGTCTGTTGACAATTTGATTGATATGTTTTAAAATATCATTTGTAGTGTTATGCTTTGATGTTTTTATGATATTTATATGGGGATAATTAAATGAAAATAAAAAAACTATTTGTCGGGGAAACCGATAATACATTTATACAGTTTTTCAGGTATATATTTGTCGGAGGTTTTGCTACGGTCGTAGACTGGGGACTTTCGGCGGTTTTGTTCTATCTTGTGTTCGGACAACAGCTTGCCGTATTATGTAACGGTCTTTCATTTGTGGCAGGTTTGATTGTAAATTATTTCATAAGTACATACTGGGTATTCAATAATTCAAAAATAAAGAATAAATTGGTTGAATTTCTTTCCTTTGCCGCTATAGGAGTTGTCGGATTGCTGATAACACTCGGAGTTACATATGTATTTGAGTGGCTGCTTGCAGATAAAACAAGTCTTTATCAGATGATAGCAAAGATAGCTTCGACGGCATTGTCTTTTTTCTGGAATTTTTTTGCAAGAAAGTTACTTTTATTCAATAAGGACAAAAAGGAAAATCAAAAATAAATGCTTCTGCAATTTATATTTTTTATGACAACCTAAGGTTGTATAATTTTATATATTGAAACTATTACAGAAAGGTGAATGTATCTTGAAAAAGGTAGTAATTATAGGTGCCGGACCTGCCGGTCTGACAGCAGCCAATGAGCTTCTTAAGGACGGAGCGGATTTTGACGTAACCATACTTGAAAGTACACAGGCAATAGGCGGGATATCACAGACGGTGAAATATCATGGCAACAGAATGGATATAGGCGGACATAGATTTTTCTCAAAAAATGATGAGATAATGAAATGGTGGAGCGACCTTATGCCGATTCAGGGCGCGCCGTCCTTTGATGATAAGCTTCTCGGCAGAGAAAAACCTCTTTCGGACGGTGGTCCCGACCCGGAAAAAGAGGACGAGGTTATGCTTGTACGTACAAGAGTATCAAGAATTTATTATAACAAGAAATTTTTTGATTACCCGGTAAAGATGTCGGCTTCAACAATAAAGAATATGGGTTTTGCAACAACGGTTGCGGCGGGATTCAGTTATCTTAAATCCGCTATGTTTAAAAAGCCGGAGGATTCTCTTGAAAATTTCTATATAAACAGATTCGGCAAAAAGCTCTATAGTATGTTTTTTGAGGGTTATACCGAAAAACTCTGGGGAAGACACCCGAGGGATATATCCGCGGACTGGGGCTCACAGAGGGTAAAGGGTCTGTCGATACGTGCGGTGCTTAAGGATATGTTTTCAAAAGCATTCGGAGGAAAAAACAAAAATAAGAATGTGGAAACCTCTCTTATAGAGCAATTCTGGTATCCGAAATACGGACCGGGTCAGCTTTGGGAGCTTGCGGCTGACAAGGCTGTAAAATCAGGTGCAAAGCTGTTGAAAGGATATACGGTAAAAAATATTGTATGCGAAAACGGGAATATAAAATCTGTGATATGTGATACTCCTGACGGAGAAAAAACAATTGAAGGAGATATATTCATATCGTCAATGCCGGTTAAAGATCTGATAGAGGGTATGACCGGAGATAAACCCGATAAGGAGATAGTTGATATTGCAAAGGGTCTGCCGTACAGAGATTTTGTTACGGTAGGACTGCTTGTGAAAAAGCTTAATCTTGAAAATAAGACGGATATTAAAACTCTCGGTAATATTGTACCGGATTGCTGGATATATGTACAGGAGCCGGGAGTGAAAGTCGGAAGAATACAGATATTCAACAACTGGTCGCCGTATATGGTTGAAAATCCGGAGAAAAGCGTATGGATTGGTCTGGAGTTTTTCTGTACGGAGGGTGACGATTTCTGGAATATGAGCGAAGAGGAATGTATTTCTCTTGCCGTTAAAGAGCTTGAAGAAATGGGAATTGTTTCTTCCGATGATATTATAGACAGTCACAGAGAAAAGGTAAAGAAGGCATATCCGGCATATTTTGATACATATTCCGAAATGGATAAGCTTATTGAATATCTGAACGGATTTGATAATCTTTACTGTACCGGAAGAAACGGTCAGCACCGTTATAACAATATGGATCATTCCATGCTTACGGCGATTATTGCCGCAAGAAATATAAAGTCCGGCAAAAAGGACAAAGCCGATATATGGAATGTCAATACCGAAAAGGAATATCATGAAACAAAATAATTTATTTATGAGTTATTCTAAGAAATGATAATGGAGTAATATTATGAATAATAATGAAACATCAAGGTACGATAGTAAACCTGATATTTACTATACTGTAAAAGATTGGTGCCGTCATCCGTTCATAATGGCGGCAATGGTCTGTTTTTTCTGTATTTCAATAACCATTGAGGGTAAACTGCCCCTGTTTAATGCTGCAATTCCCGTGTTGATATTTTTCTTTAGCGGGATTTTTGTATGTTTGTATATAATCCACAGAGATAAACTACAAAAAAAGAAAACCGTTAAAGCGGCCTTATACGGAGCGTGTGCTTTTCTGTCGTTGGTTTTCGGATATGTGCTGAGCATGAGCAATAAGCCGCAGCTTGTAATATTATTCACAGGAATAGTTATTGCAATTTCGGCGGCAATATATCTTTTTTCAACAAGGCAAATGACCACAAAAAAATTTATATTTCTTATGCTCGTTCTTGGTTTTTTGATAAGGCTTGCTTATATAATGACTATAACGATATACAGAAAGCAGCATGACGCCGGAAGCATCGAGGAAATGGACGGTCATCTGGGATATATTGCATATATATTAAATAATGCTTCATTGCCGGATTTTGATGTGCGTGAGGTATATCAGTTTTATCACCCGCCGCTGCATCATATCATTGCGGCAATATGGGTAAAGATACAGTCAATTATGGGAATAAGTCAGGATTATGTCTGGGAAAATATACAGATCCTTACATTATTCTATTCCTGCTGCTGTATGATACTCAGCTATAAGCTTTTCCGCAAACTCGGACTTGACGGCAATGGTCTTTGTGCCGCGATGGCTGTTGTAATATTTTGTCCTACATTTATTATTCTATCGGGAAGTATAAACAATGATATACTTTCAGTAACATTCATGCTCGGTGCCTTGGTTAATACTCTGTATTGGTATGAAAGCAGAAGCTTTAAAAGGATAATATGTATAGCCCTTTGTGTCGGTTTGGGAATGATGACAAAGCTTTCTGTATGGATGGTAACACCTGCTATCGCATTTATATTTATATATGTATTTTTCAAGAACCTCAAGGATATAAAAAAGTATATAGCACAGTTTGCAGCATTTCTGGGAATATGTGCGCCCCTCGGTTTATGGTGGGGGATAAGAAATCTTATCAGCCACGGTGTTCCTATAACGTATGTTATGGAGCTTCCCGAAACAAGTCAACAGTATGTAGGAAATATATCTATTGCAAGGCGGTTGTTTGATTTTAATCCCATGCAGTTTGAAAATGTTGGGGATCAGTTTACAATGTATGACGGTAAATATAACGAATACAATCCGCTTGTTGCTTTGTTCAAGACCTCATGTTTTGATGAGCTTTTTACCGTAAAAAATTATCCTATGGTTGATGGCTGGGATAAGCTTTTGTTCTGGTCCGCCGTTATTGTCGGAATTGTAGGGTTTATTGCAATGATATATGTATTTGTAAATGACAAAACAATGAATGTTATCCACAAAATATTCATTGGAATTATATATGGAGTAATTTTTATTTCATATTATGTGTTCTGTATACAGTTCCCGCACGTCTGCACAGAGAATATCCGCTATGCGGTTCCGCTTATCGTTATCGGAGGATTTTTCTTCGGAAAGGCGAAAAATCTGTTAGCAAATTCTAAAATGAAGAATCAGTATATAACCTATGCCGCGGAAACGTGCCTTATAGAATTTATTTTTATGTATTCCTGTGCATCCGTCATATTTTATTATCATATATTTGCGGCTTAAAATGGGGGATTGACTGATGTTTTTTAAAAAAAAAGAATCTCTTTCATCCGGAATAGACTATATAGTTGTCGGTCTGGGAAACAGCGGAAGAGAATATGAAAATACCCGACACAATGCCGGATTTATTGCTGTCGATTTTCTTGCCGATAAGCTTGGAGTAAGAATTGACAGGATAAAATATAAATCTCTTGTCACCTCGTGCACGATAGCCGATAGAAAGGTCCTGCTTATGAAGCCATCAACCTATATGAATAACTCCGGACTTGCCGTCAAAGAGGCAATGAGCTTTTATAAGCTTCCGCCGGAAAGGGTCATTGTAATATTTGACGATATATCTCTTGATGTGGGAAGGATGAGGATACGCCGCAAGGGCAGTGACGGAGGACATAACGGAATTAAGAACATTATTTATCTCACGGGCAGTGATATGTTTCCGAGAATAAAGCTCGGAGTGGGACATAAGCCGGAGAGATGGAACCTTGCCGATTGGGTATTGTCGCACTTTACAGAGGATGAAATGAAAATCATGATGCAGTCAGCCGATAAGGCAAGTCAGGCTGTTGAGCTTATGATTGACGGTCAGACGGATAAGGCGATGAATCTGTTCAATTAATGATTAAGGGTGCAATATAATTTGCCGAAGCCCGGAGATTTTAAATGCGAAATCCGAGAATTTTTGATAAAATAAAATAAAGATACTATACCGCAAGGGGGGAGATACTCCTTTTGCGGTAAAAGTGCGTTCTTGAAATTAATGATTTTTAGGAGAAATATATGAAATTTTTAGATGATATACTTTGGGGAACTGAGGAATACAGAACACTTGAAAGAGCAGTTGAAAAGGGTGCTACACCTGTTATGGCTACCGGTCTTTCAGGCATACATAAGGCACACCTTATTTATTCAATGTGCAGGCGGCTGAAAAGACGTGCGCTCGTTATTGCGGCAGACGAAACAGAAGCATCGAGAATTTGCACAGATATAAATGAAATGGGTATCAGAGCTGTATATTATCCCGCCAGAGATTTTACTTTTCGTGAATATACCGGAGTTTCGGGTGAATTTATTCATCAGAGAATCGGTGCACTCTGTTCTTTTACAGGAGGAGAATGTGATGTTATTGTGGCTTGTGCCGATGCGGCTCTGCAATATACCGTTCCTCCCGATGTGCTTAAGAAAAATATAGCCGTCATTCGTGAGGGGGAGGAAATTTCTCTCAGTGAGCTTGTGAGAATACTTATTGCCTGCGGATATGTCAGAGCGGAGCAGGTGGAGGGAAGCGGTCAGTTTTCCGTCAGAGGAGGAATACTGGATGTATTTATGCCGTCGGCAAATCAGCCCTACCGTGTGGAATTCTGGGGAGATGAGATTGATACAATATCCGAATTTGATACTGTAACACAACGCAGGACAAACAGGATAGAGGAATTTTCGATTACCCCGTCAAGTGAAATATTATACGATGATAAGGTTATTCTTGCAGAAAAAATAGAGAAAAAAGCGTCATCTCTCCGTGATAAATATTCGGCAAAGGCAAAGGAAATAATGAAAGAGGAAGCTGATATTATAAGAAGCGGAGCAAGACTTACATCTGCCGATAAATATTATTCCCTCATATATGATGAACCGGCGGTTTTATATGATTACTTCGATGATAATGAGATTGTATTTGTTTCCGAACAGCCGGTTCTTAAGGACAGAGTGAGATCTGTTCTTATGCAGTGGAGCGAGGATATGGCTGATTATAAAAAGGAGGGAATCCTTTGCAGAGGTCTTGACAGATTTATGAAGGAATGGCAGGATCATCTGCTTTATCTTTCCGAAAGAGATACGGTATTTACGGATAATTTTGCAAGAGGAAGCTGTGAACTACCTCTAAGGGAGCTTGTTAATTTTACTGCAAAACAGCTTTCACTATGGAGCGGCTCAATATCGGTGCTTTGTGAGGAGCTTGACATTACAGGACGGGATAAGACCTGTATTATTCTTGCAGGAACAAAAAAGAATACCGAAAATGTGTACAATGACCTTCTTGAAAAAAATATTAATGTCCGTCTGTTGTCTACGGATGCAAAGATTGAGGAAAAGGGCATATACGTCACAGAGGGCAGCCTTAGTGCAAGCTTTGAATATCCGTCCGCACACTTCACGCTTATAACACACTCAAGAGTTGTGGCGGCAACACATAAGGACAGCAGAAAAAAGAAAAAAAAGGGTGCTTTATTCAGTCTTTCGGAGCTTTCTCCGGGGGATTATGTTGTACACAGCACGCATGGCATAGGACTGTTCGAGGGTGTACAGAAAAAGGAAATACATGGAGTGGTGAAAGACTACATCATAATAAAATATGCAAAGGGCGACAGTCTTTATGTGCCTGTTACTCAGCTTGATATGATATCCAAATATATAGGTCCGAAAGAGGATTCCGCTGTAAGACTCAGCAGACTCGGAGGAAATGAATGGCAGAAATCCAAGTCAAGGGTAAGAAAAGCTGTTAAGGATATTGCGGACAAGATGATAAAAATGTATTCGGAAAGAATGAAGGCAAAGGGTTTTGCCTTTTCCGGGGATAACGAATGGCAGAGGGATTTTGAGCAGAAATTTGAATATGAGGAAACGGAGGATCAGAAACGCTGTATAGCCGAGATAAAGGAGGATATGGAAAGACCTGTTCCTATGGACAGACTTCTTTGCGGTGATGTCGGATTCGGAAAGACCGAGGTTGCACTGAGAGCGGCATTTAAGTGTATAACGGACGGAAAGCAATGTGCCATGCTTGTCCCCACAACTATTCTTGCATGGCAGCATTACCAGACTATACTCAGGAGGTTTGAGGGCTATCCGATAAAGATAGAATTACTTTCAAGATTCAGAACACCTGCACAAAGGGAAGAAATAATAAAAAAGCTTCATCGCGGTGATATAGATATGGTAGTAGGTACACACAGTCTTATTCGCAAGGAAATAGAATTCTACGATATAGGACTTGTTATAATTGACGAGGAGCAAAGATTCGGGGTTGAACAGAAAGAAAATTTTAAGGGATTATATAAGGGAGTGGATATACTCACACTTTCGGCTACTCCTATTCCGAGAACGCTTAATATGGCTATGTCGGGAGTCAGGGATATGTCGACACTCGAGGAAGCACCGCAGGACAGACATCCCGTGCAGTCATATGTACTTGAATACGACGAGGCGGTTATCAATGAAGCAATACGCCGTGAGCTGAGGAGGGGCGGACAGGTATTTTATCTTTATAACCGTGTTGAGGGAATAGAGCAAAAGGCTGCGGATATAGCGAAATCAATACCTGAAGCCAAGGTAGGGTTCGGGCATGGAAAAATGAGTGAATCGGAGCTTTCCGAGGTATGGAGAAAAATGCTTGAGCAGGAAATAAATGTACTTGTAAGCACAACAATTATTGAAACAGGGGTTGATATTCCGAGTGCTAATACACTTATAATAGAAAATGCGGATCGAATGGGACTTTCCCAGCTGCATCAGTTGAGGGGCAGAGTCGGAAGGTCGAGCAGGAGAGCGTATGCATATTTTACCTTTGCGGCAAATAAGGCGCTGAGCGAAATATCACAGAAAAGGCTTGAAGCTATAAGAGAATTTACGGAATTCGGTTCGGGATTTAAAATAGCGCTGCGTGACCTTGAAATCAGAGGTGCAGGTGATATGTTCGGAGCGAGCCAACACGGACATATGACGGATGTAGGATATGATATGTATATGAAGCTTCTCGGAGAAGCTGTGAGCGAGGCAAAGGGTGAAAAACCGCATAGTGATGAAAATGATTGTGTCATTGATATTCAGGAGGATGCACACATACCCGAGGATTATATTGAAAATCTGAGTCATCGTCTTGAGATGTACAGACGGATTGCGGATATCCGCACGAATGAGGATGCAGGAGATGTTATAGATGAGATGATAGATCGTTTTGGGGATATACCGAAGACGGTTGAGGGTCTTATCAATGTCGCCCTTGTAAGAAGTAAGGCACATCAGAAGGGAGTGTCGGCGATACACGAACGCGATGGTCACATATGCATATATTTTCCGGAAATACGCTGTGAAGGTGCCGCTGATATTATGGAGAATATGGGAAGGCTCGGAAGACGGGCAAGTCTTGATATGGGAGCAAAGCCTCATATCCGCATAAAAATTGAACCCGGAGAAAGAGCGGGGGATGCATTGAGCGTTATATTTCAGACAAAAATAATGCAATAGTATTCGGGTATATGTATTTTAGAATAAATATAGTTAAAAAATACAATTTATTTAGTTGAATTTTAATATATGTTGTGATATAATTATGTAAATATTTCTCTATTTATGCTATTGATAGGTATGATGTGAGATATTGGAATTATTTACGGACGGAGGATGATTATGAACGGTTTTAAAGAAAAAGCAAGAAAAACTGTAAGTTTAGCATTAGCAGCAGCACTTATGAGTTCATTTACTGCGGTTTCTGCTATTACTGTATCAGCAGCTGACATTCTGCCTGAGGATTTTTCAAAGGCAGATCTCGAAGGTCACACAATGGGCGTTATCGGTTCGTTTAATGATTGGACTGAAGATGTTGTTTCAATGTCCGATGATGACGGTGACGGTATCTATGCAGGTGTAATCGAGGACGTTGAAGCAGGCAGCTATGACTTTAAGATTCGTCTTGACAGTGGTTGGGATTACAGTTGGGGTGTCTATGATGCAGCAGAGGATCGTACATTCAACAGCCAGACAAACTGCTCAATCACTTTGGGCAGTACCTCGGAGATAGTTGTACTTCTCGATACTAACGGTGAGGATGCTAACACTTGGTTAGTAGCTTATTTTGCACTCCCCGATGAAGGCGGCGACAAGAGCGGATATTTTGCAGCAGAGGATCATACTTACGGTGCAATAGGTGACTTCAACGCATGGAGCGGCGATGTTGCTATGACAGAGCTTACACACGGAGTATATTGTGCTAACATAGGTGATATAGCTGCAGGTCAGGGTTTCAGAATTCGTGCAGACGGTGAATGGGATTGGAGCTGGGGTGTATATGAGGAATTCGAGGATCGTACACAGAACAGCCAGACCAACTGCTCATTAACTGAAGATGGTAAGAATGTACACATTATACTTAACACAAACGGTTCTGATTTCCAGACTTGGCAGGTAGCTTATTTCTATACTGATACGAACGGGAATCTCAAATTTGTAGATGTAGGTCCTAACACTGATATTCCCGATGAGCCGTCAATAGATGAGCCGTCAATAGACGAGCCGTCAGAAGAAGAACCGTCAATAGATGAGCCGTATAGAGGTTTTCTTGAAGGACATACCATGGGAGTTATTGGCGGTTTTAATAGTTGGTCAGATGATATAGCCGGTATGACAGACGAAGACGGTGACGGTATCTATGTAGGTGTAATTGAGGATGTTGAAGCAGGCAGCTATGACTTTAAGATTCGTCTTGACAGAGCTTGGGATTACAGTTGGGGTGTCTATGAGGCAGCAGAAGATCGTACATTAAACAGCCAGACAAACTGCTCAATCACTTTGGACAGTACTTCGGAGATTGTTGTACTTCTCGACACTAACGGTGCGGATATTAACACTTGGTCAGTAGCTTATTTTGCACTTCCCGATGAAGGCGGCGACAAGAGCGGATATTTTTCAGCAGAGGATCATACTTACGGTGCAATAGGTGACTTCAACGGGTGGAGCGGCGATGTCGCTATGACAGAGCTTACACACGGGGTATATTGTGCTAACATAGGTGATATATTAGCGGATTGGGGTTTCAGAATTCGTGCAGACGGTAATTGGGACTATAGTTGGTGTGTGTATGAAGCAGCTGAAGGTCGTACACAGAACAGCCAGACAAATTGCACATTACCGGAGAATGGTAAGAATGTACACATTATACTTAACACAAACGGTTCGGATTTCGAGACTTGGCAGGTAGCTTATTTCTATACTGCTCCTGACGGAAATCTCAAATTTGTAGATGTAGGTCCTGATGCTAATATTCCCGATGAGCCATCAATAGATGAGCCGTCAGAAGAAGAACCGAGTGAGGAGCCGAGCGAGGAGCCGAGTGAAGAGCCGAGCGAGGAACCGAGTGAAGAGCCAAGCGAGGAACCGAGTGAAGAGCCAAGCGAAGAGCCGAGTGAAGATCCAAGCGAGGAACCGAGTGAAGAGCCGAGCGAAGAGCCAAGTGAGGAACCGAGTGAGGAGCCGAACAACCCTGTAGTTGGCATAAAACTTAACAAGACAAGCCTGAGCCTTGAAAAAGGAAAAACCGAAACACTGACGGCAACAATAACTCCGGACAATGCCACTGATAAGACAATAACATGGACAACGGACAACAGTGAAGTAGCTGCTGTTGAGGATGGAACTGTTACCGCAGTAGGTGCAGGCACGGCAACAATAACAGCAATCACCAATAATGGTCTGAAAGCAAGCTGTGAGGTTACAGTTGTTGTATCTCCCGAAAAGATAGAGTTAAATAAAACATCTGTAAACATTGAAAAAGGTAAAACCGAGAAACTGACAGCTACTATAACTCCCGATGATGCAACGGATAAGACAGTAAAATGGACAACAGACAACGATAAAGTTGCAGTTGTATCAGACGGAACAGTAAGTGCTGTCGGAGTTGGTACGGCAGTAATAACGGCAGAAGCCGCAAACGGTATCAAAACAACCTGCACCGTAACGGTAAAGGAGCCGATTGTTGAAGTAACAGAAATAAAACTCAGCAAGACAAGCGTAAATCTTGAAAAGGGCAAGACAACAACAATAACCGCAACGGTAACTCCGAGTAATGCGACAGACAAAACCGTAACATGGACAAGCTCCGATACGAAAGTTGCAACAGTATCAGGCGGTAAAATTACGGCTAAATCAGCCGGAACGGCTACTATAACAGCAGAATCCGTTAATGGTAAAAAAGCAACGTGTAAAGTTACGGTAACCAATCCTGATGTTGCAGTAACAGGAATAAAACTCAGCAAGACAAGCGTAAATCTTGAAAAGGGCAAGTCAACAACAATAAAGGCAACGATAACCCCGAGTAATGCGACAGACAAAACCGTAACATGGACAAGCTCCGATACGAAAGTTGCAACAGTATCAAACGGTAAAATTACGGCTAAAGCAGCCGGAACAGCTACTATAACGGCAAAAACCGTTAATGGTAAAAAAGCAACGTGTAAGGTTACAGTAAAAAATCCTGTTGTCAATGCTTCGAGCATAAAGCTTAACAAATCAGATATAACCCTTGAAAAGGGTAAGACCACAACTCTCTCGGCAGTTATAAGCCCAAGCAATACCACAAACAAGACCGTTAAATGGACAAGTACCAATACAAAGGTGGCAACGGTATCAAAGGGCAAAATTACGGCAAAATCAGCCGGAATGACAATAATAATGGCTGAAACCTCAAACGGCAGAAAAGCGACCTGCAAGGTAACCGTAAAGAATCCCAAGACGGTCAATCCGACAAGCGTAAAACTCAGCAAAACAAGCGTGAGCCTGACAAAGGGCAAGTCAACAACGCTTAAGGCTACAGTGTATCCGTCAAATGCCACAAATAAAAAGGTTACATGGACAAGCTCAAATAAGAAGGTTGTAACCGTTTCCAACGGTAAGATCACAGCTAAGGGAGCAGGCACGGCTACAATTACGGTTAAGACAAGCAACAACAAAAAGGCAACCTGCAAGGTAACCGTAAAGAATCCCAAGACGGTCAATCCCACAAGCGTTAAACTCAGCAAGACAAGCGTAAGCCTTGAAAAGGGCAAGTCAACAACGCTCAAAGCAACAGTAAATCCGTCAAATGCCACAAATAAAAAGGTTACATGGACAAGCTCGAACAAGAAAGTTGTAACCGTATCTAACGGAAAGATTACCGCAAAAGGAGCAGGCACGGCTACAATTACGGTTAAGACAAGCAACAACAAAAAGGCAACCTGCAAAATAACCGTAAAGAATCCCAAGACGGTCAATCCCACAAGCGTTAAACTAAGCAAATCATCCGTTACACTCGGTAAGGGTAAGTCAACGACGCTTAAGGCTACCGTATATCCGTCAAATGCCACAAATAAGAAGGTAACATGGACAAGCTCAAATAAGAAGGTTGTAACCGTTTCAAATGGAAAGATAACTGCCAAGGGTGTGGGTACTGCAACGATTACAGTAAAAACAGCCAACAATAAAAAGGCAACCTGCAGAGTGACAGTCAAAAATCTTCCGACAAGCGTTAAGCTCAGTAAGACATCCGCAACACTCAAAAAAGGCAAGACACTTACGCTTAAGGCAACAGTCAATCCGGGCAAGAATGTTATAAATACAGTAACATGGTCATCAAACAACAGCAAGGTTGCAACCGTTAAAAACGGAAAAATAACGGCGAAAGGCATAGGTACTGCGGTAATAACTGTAAAGACCTCAAACGGAAAAACAGCAAAATGTACAATCAAGGTAGTAAAGTAACAGTATAATTCTTTATGCCGCCAAGGTCATAATATGGCTTTGGCGGCATATTATGCGTGATTTCAGAAAAAATATTGATGAATATAAAATTTTTATGGACTTTACGGGCAAATTGGTGTATAATAACGGTATATGCCTATAATCGGTTGAAAGGAAGAAATGAAAATGAAAATAAAGAATTTTGTGAAACCTGTTGCCGTTATCGGTACGGCAGCAATGCTTATCTCGGCATCAGGCTGTTCCGATACGTCATGGAGCTTTAAGACCAAAAACAAGACTTTTACAAACGGCGGATGGATATATTATACCTATGCCGCACTCAATGATGCCATTGATAAGATTGACGAGGATTCCGACAGCAGCTTTGACATAACCAAGGATGATATAACAAAGAAGAAGATTGAGAAAAAGGATGCACTTGACTGGATATATGACAATGCAAAGGAAAAGGCTATAGAATATCTGACAGTCGAGAAGCTTTGTAATGATAACAAGCTTAAGGCTGATAAGGACGAAATCAAAACAATGAAGGATAATTATCAGTCGTTCTTTGATTCGGGTTATATGGGAATATATGAACAGCTTGGCATTTCCGCAGATACGTTTACGGATATCTACGGAACGTATAATTTGCGTTATGAGCAGCTTTTCGATTTTATATACGGCGAGGGCGGTTCAAAGGAAATTGCCGATGATGAAATAAGCAAGTATTTTACCGAAAATTATACAAGCTATTATTATATCCCGTACTCATTCAAAACAACGGATGAAGACGGAAACGAAACGGATGTGGACGATGAAACAAAGGACAAGGTTATAACTGATTTTGCAAAATATGCAAAGGAGCTTAACGAGGGCAAGACTACGGATGACATAGATACGGAGTATAAGGAAGATTTTGAAGTAGAGACTTCTCCGAGTGTCAAAGCAACGACAATTATGAGTGATGCAAATGTTCCCGAAGATTTGCAGAAGGTAATCAAAGATCTTGGTGATAAAAAAGCGACAGTAAAGACAATTGATGATACACATTATCTTGTATACAAAGGCTCGATTTCCGAGGAGGCGAAAGCACTTATTGACGGAACCTCAGAGAATACCACGGTAACAGCGGATACAATTCGTCACAAGATGAAGGATGATGAATTTGAAAAGTATGTTGACAGTGAGGAAAAGAAGCTCAAGTATGAGATGAATGATGCCTGCATATCAAGATACACTGTTCAGAGAACCATAGACATAGTAAAATCCTATACAGCAAGCCAGTCAGCAAGCTGATGGCGGGCGGGGATGCCCCCGCGGGCAATTCGCGTTTTCGCTCACTGCGTTCGCTTTGTTTATGATGAAGGGCAGTCTGTTTCCGCGATAATTAGTTTGCCTGACGGAATGCGGAAGAAAGTGTCGGGAGCGGCTCCGAGGAGCCGCTCCGCATCTATAAATGACAAACTCATCTCTTGTTCATCAAGTAAATTAACGGTCGAGCCGTAGACTGATTTGCTTGAGTAAAGTAGTTACGAACTGACAGCGGCGGCACGCCGCCGGCTCCGAGGAGCCGCTCCGCATCTATAAATGACAAACTCATCTCTTGTTCATCGAGTAAATATGTGGTCGAGCCATAGACTAATTTGCCTGAGTAAAATAATTACGAATTGACGGCGGCGGCACGCCGCTTGTTCATCAAGTAAATATACGGTCGAGCCATAGATTAATTTGCCTGAGTAAAATAATTACGAATTGACAGCGGCGGCACGCCGCTTGTTCATCAAGTAAATATATGGTCGAGCCATAAATTAATTAACCTGAGAAAACTAATTACGGATTGACCGTGCCGGCACGGCACCGGCGGCACGCCGCCGACAGAGCAAACAACAAGTTTTGTTAAAAGAACACTGACGCTTATACGACTCAGGAGGTGGTTTTGTGTATAGACTTATGATTGTTGAGGATGACCGTGGAATTGCCTGTGCGATTAAGGAGCAGGCGGAATTGTGGGATTTTGAGGTATATGTATCGGAAAATTTCAGAGATATTCTCAGTGACTTTGCACATTTTCAACCGCATATTGTCCTTATGGATATATCACTGCCTTTTTTTAACGGATATCATTGGTGTTCGGAAATACGAAGAATATCTTCTGTTCCGATAATATTTATTTCGTCTGCGGCAGATAATATGAATATCGTTATGGCTGTGAACATGGGTGCGGACGACTTTATAGCAAAACCCTTTGACCATAGTGTGCTTATGGCTAAAATACAGGCGCTTCTCAGAAGAACCTATGATTTTGCCGGGAGCGTTCCTTTGATTGAGCATAAGGGAGCAATTCTTGATACGGGGGATAATTCCTTAAGCTTCGGCGGGGAAAAAATACCCCTTACAAAAAACGAATATAAAATACTTTTGTGCCTTATGCAAAATAAGGGGAAGGTAGTCAGCCGTGAAAGGCTTATGGAGAAGCTGTGGGAAAGTGATAGCTTTATAGATGACAATACCTTGACCGTAAATATAAACCGTCTGAGGAAAAAGCTTGACGGTGCAGGACTTGAGGACTTTATTCAAACAAAATTCGGAGTGGGATATATTGTAAAATAGGGGGATATATGAGATTTATAATTATTTGATACTTTATTGTATGTAATATTATTGTTAAGGGAGCTATTACCTATGACGAATGAACTATATTCACTTGGAAAAGAGAGCGAGCAGATTGAGTTTAAAAAAAGTACAGGGGAATTGAAAGAAGGTATAATTTCTATAGCTTCCATTCTCAATAAGCATGGAAAGGGAAAATTATATTTTGGGGTAAGAAATGATGGGATAATAATCGGGCAGGAGATTAGTGATAATACATTAAGATCAATCAGTCAGGCCATTGGTAATCATTTAAGACCGGTTATCTATCCTACAATTTCCAAAGAAAAATATGGAAACAAGACTATAATAATTGTTGATTTTGAAGGTTCACAGCAGCCATATCTTGCGTATAATGTTCCACGTATAAGAGTTGCAGATGAAGATTTAGTAATGGAGCAGCCAATTTACGAGGAAATGATGAGAAAGCGTGATAATATCAGCTATTCTTGGGAAAGTCATAAATCAAAATATAAAATTACGGATATTGATATGGAAGTTTTCAAATCCTATCTTAAAAGGGCAAAAAAAGCCGGTCGGATAAGTTTTGAAAATGATGATCCTATTGATGTAATGACAAAGCTTGAACTTTGTGATGGTAAATTGCTTCTCAATGCGGGGGCTGCACTGTTTGTTAATTGTGGTATTAATGAACTTCAAATGGCAAAATTCGCATCCGATGAACGTTTGACCTTTACAGATATCCGCAGATTTACAGGCTCTATATTTGATCTTGCGGATAAGGCTGTACAATATATCATAGATGCTATGGATTGGAGAGTGGAATTTGATGGAGTTCTGCAACGTAATGAAATACCTGAAATTCCTGTAGATGCAATAAGAGAGGCTGTAATAAATTCCTTTGGGCATCGGTTAGTAGAATCAGGTCAAAGCGTCGAAATTGCAATTTATCGAAGCTTTATTGAAATTTACAATCCGGGAAGATTTCCTGACGGTCTTACACCGGAAATGTTCATAAAAGGAATTCATAAGCCTATACGAAGAAATCCATTAATTACCCGAACACTGTATTATTCTAAGGATATGGAAAGCTTTGCGACAGGTTTGAAGCGTATTCAGGACGCCTGCGATAAGGTTGGTTGTACGGTTGAGTTTTACAGTGATGATTATGGTTTCACAGTGCGCTTTTACCGTCACTGCGGTCAAGGTTGGGAATATGAAATGAGTGCCAAACCGGAAACTCATGGCACTCATAATGGCACTCATAATGATCAGTATTATAAATCGCAAATAATCGCACTGATTAAAGATAATAATAAAATAACGAGAAAACAAATGGCTGCTGAATTGTCTTTAAGTCTTCGCACAGTTCAGAGAATTATAAATTCTATGGATACAATTACTTTTATTGGCAGTGGAAGAGGCGGGCATTGGGAAATTACAGATTGAAAAGTGTTTATAGAATATCAAAATTCGGAGTGGGATATATGAAGCTTTTTCTGTCATATCTGAAATATCATAAAAGGCTGATACTTTGCTGTTTATTATTCTGTGCAGTGTTTATTGCGGTTTTTGCTCTGTATCACCTCCCCATTGAAGCTGTTCTGTATCCTTTTGTGTTATGTTTTCTGATGACTGCGGTTATTGTAATATATGATTTTATCCGCACAAAACAAAGATATAAGAAGCTTGAGGATTTGAAAAAATTTACGGAAGCTATGATCGAGGATTTTCCGCAGCCGGAAAGTGTGGAAGAAGAGCAGTATGCCCAAATAATATCAGTACTCAAAAATGAAATTACTGAGCTGCAATCAGTATCCGTGAAAAAATATAATGATGTAATTGAATACTATACCCTATGGGTGCATCAGATAAAAACACCTATTGCTTCTATGCGGCTTACCCTGCAAAATGAGGACAGCGAATTTTCAAGACGTATATCGGGCGATCTGTTCAGAATAGAACAGTATGTTGAAATGGTGCTGACCTATCTCAGACTTGACAGCGACAGCAGTGATTATGTTTTCAGGGAATGTGAGCTTGATAATATAATCCGCCGCTGTATTAAAAAATTTGCCGCTGAATTTATCGACAAACATCTGAGCATTGATTTTACTCCGACAAGGGAAAAAACAGTAACGGATGAAAAATGGCTGTCCTTTGTTATAGAACAGCTTTTGTCCAATGCACTCAAATATACCCGGCAGGGCGGTATAAAGATATATATGAACGGCTCTGGGATACTTTGTATTGAGGACAGCGGAATTGGAATTGCATCGGAAGATTTACCTCGGATATTTGAAAAGGGATACACGGGAAATATAGGAAGAATCGAAAAACATTCAAGCGGCATAGGACTTTATCTTTGCAGGAGAATATGCGATAATTTAGGTATAAAAATAACAGTGCAGTCGGAGATAAATAAGGGAACAACGGTAATGCTTGATATGGGCAGGCTTAAACGTGTGACATAAATGTAAGAAATCAAGAGGGAAATGTAAGCCGATTCAATGGCGTACATTTCCCTTTTCTGATAAAATTATAGCATAAGAAAGGAGAAGATATGAATGTCAGCATACAAACTCAACATTGAAAGCAAAGATTCCGTATCGGAGCTTTTGGAGGTTGACGGTCTTAAAAAGACATATACCACACGTTTTGGCGGAAATAAGGTAGAGGCACTCAAAAATGTTAATTTTAAGGTTGAAAGAGGGGAATATGTGGCTATAATGGGCGAGTCCGGCTCGGGAAAAACCACACTTCTCAATATCCTTGCCGCACTTGATAAGCCGACCGGAGGAAAAATTATTCTTGACGGTAAGGACTTTTCAAAGCTGAAGGAATCCGCCGTTACGAAATTCAGAAGAGATAATCTCGGCTTTGTCTTTCAGGAATTTAATCTGCTTGATACCTTTACATTGGAGGATAATATCTATCTCCCGCTTGTGCTTGCGGGAACGGATTATAAGGAGATGCACCGCCGACTTATGCCGATTGCGGAAAGGCTTGAAATAGACGGTCTGCTTAAAAAATATCCGTATGAGGTATCAGGAGGTCAGAAGCAAAGGGCGGTAGTTGCACGGGCGCTTATAACCGACCCTAAAATCATACTTGCCGATGAACCGACAGGTGCTCTTGATTCAAGGTCATCGGACGAGCTGCTAAGGCTTTTCGGTGAAATTAACAGGCAGGGTCAGACTATACTTATGGTGACACATTCCGTAAAGGCTGCAAGCACAGCGGGACGTGTGCTGTTCATAAAGGACGGAGAGGTATTCCACCAGATGTATAAGGGAGATGACAGCAGTCAGAAATTCTATCAGAAGATATCCGATACGCTGACACTCCTTGCGACAGGCGGTGATAGAAAATGAAAAAATCATTCTATCCGGGTCTTGCATTTCAGAGCATAAAAAAGAACAGAAAAATATATTTTCCGTATATTCTTACCTGCATAGGCATTGTAATGATGCATAATATTGTAAGTACGCTAAGTGAGGACGAGCTTCTGTATGTCGAGAGTGGCAGGGAATTTGTAAAGGAAATAATGAATTTCGGCAAATGGGTTATTGCTGTGTTTGCCTTTATATTCCTGTTTTATACCTACTCCTTTATTATCCGCAGAAGAAAAAAGGAATTCGGTCTTTATAATATTCTTGGAATGGAAAAGAAAAATATTGCCCGTATCCTATTCTGGGAAACTCTTATAACAGCGGTCATATCGCTTGGTGCAGGTATTCTGCTCAGTATAGTTTTTTATAAAGCGGCTGAACTGTGCATGATGAATATGCTTGGAGGGGATTTATTCTATGATTTTCAAATTTTCCCGAATGCAATTCTTAATACGGTTGAAGTATTCGGGATACTGTTTGTAATACTATTTCTTAGCTCCGTCGGGCGTGTTAAATTCCTCAATTCGATTTCACTTCTGAAAAGCGAAAATGTGGGTGAAAAGCCGCCAAAAGGTAATATTATCTTTGCCGTTATCGGACTTGTTCTGCTTGGAATGTCATATTACGGAGCTGTTACTATAGACAATCCCATACAGGCACTGAATGAATTTGTTATTGCAGTTATTATTGTAATTATTGCAACATATCTGATAATGATATCGGGTTCGGTTGTATTTTGCAGGCTATTGAAGAAAAACAAGAAATATTATTATAAGTCCAATCATTTTGTATCCGTTTCATCAATGGCATACAGAATGAAAAGAAACGGTGCGGGTCTTGCCTCAATATGCATACTTGCGACAATGGTATTGGTCACGGTTGCCATGACATCATGTCTGTACTTCGGCAATGAGGATATTGTGAATGTAAGCTATCCCCGTGAAATAAATGTTTCCATTTCCGCTAACAGCGTTGACGGACTGGGTGATGATATAATAGAGCCCATTAAGAAAGAAATTTCCAAGACAGTAAAAAATAAGGGTGCAAAAACCGATAATATATATGAATTCCGTTGTGCCTTTATAACGGGTCTGGCTGTCGGAGATACTGTTGAGGTGGATTCGGAAAGAGTGAACAGAACGGGTATATCCTATTCCGATCTGATAAGCTTTCAGTTTATGAACCTGAGTGATTATAACCGCATGATGGGAAGTAATGAAACGCTAAAGCAGGACGAAGCACTGTTTTTCAGCGACAAGTCTTATGATTATGACAGTATATCTTTCCGCGGAGGAAATACTTTTAAAATCAAAAGTAAAGACAGTATGTTTTCAAGCCATATGCAGGGGCTGGATCAAGTGGTATCTGTAGGAGTTATAGTCGTACCGGATATTAAGGAGGCCATTGACGGACTGAAAGATATGAAGCTAAGCAGCGGAAATTCGATGATGACATATTATTGGGATTATTTTTTTGACACCGGTCTTGATGAAGATGCTCAGATTGAATTATCGAAAAATATAGAGGAAAGTATATCTGAATATTGTACAAAAAATTCAATTTATGATGATCTTATAGAATATAACGAATCAACAAGTCGTGCAGACGTAAGAGGGGATATATTCTCGCTTTGTGCAGGTCTTTTCAGTATAGGTATTGCACTCAGCGTTGTATTCCTTTTCGGTGCGGTTCTGATTATATATTATAAGCAGGTATCGGAGGGCTATGAGGATCAGTCAAGGTTTGATATCATGCAGAAGGTAGGCATGACAAAGAAGGAGATACGCAAAAGCATAAATTCACAGCTTCTTACGGTGTTCTTTTTGCCGTTGATTTTTGCGGGCTGTCATCTCATATTTGCGTTTCCGTTCATACAGAAAATGCTGATTTGCTTTAAGATAAGCAATACACCGCTTCTTATTTTCGTAACGGCGTTAAGCTTTGTTATATTTGCACTGTTTTATGTATTCGTATATAAAATAACGTCAAA
>CANPXK010000007.1 GCA_947585965.1 uncultured Clostridia bacterium | reverse complement strand
GTTTTATTTACAACCGTTCCATTTCCCGTACATTGTGCAAGAACATCTTTAGCCTTGTTTTCATCATCAAATTGTCCCTTTTCATATTCTGCCGTAAATTTTCCGTTTTCCGTAGTAAACTCTGCAAGAAGTTTCCAAAACGGTGTTTTTACATGATTGACAATTTTCTTTTCACGTTCAACCACCATAGCAAGTACAGGTGTCTGAACCCTTCCGACCGACAGCATATCTTTTGATGACAGTTTCTTAGTAGCTGCAATTGTGAGATTTATACCGCATACCCAGTCGGCTATACTTCGGGCTCTGCCTGCTTTCTGAATATTTAATACCTCGCTGCTGTCCCTCAAGTGACCAAATGCATAGCGTATTTTTTGCGGTGTCAAATCCTCTATCCATGCTCTTTTCCACGGCTTAGTGCAGTTCATAGCTTCGTATATGTAGGCGAAAATCAGCTCGCCCTCACGATCCGGATCGGTAGCATTTATTATCAGATCGGCTTTTTCAAAAAATCCCTTTACATAATCAAAACAGGCTTTTGTCTTATCTTTTACGATAACCTCATATTTTTCCGGAATACACGGATAAACATTTAAATCCCACTTTGAGTATTGTTTTCCGTAACTTTTAGCGTCAGCCAACTGACAAAGGTGTCCCACTCCGTGGCACAGGACGGCGGGCTGTCCGTTAAAGGTAAATTCATAATGTCCGATTGTCGGCTCCTTCGGGTGTGCAATTCTTTTGCCGCCGTTCAGAGCTGTCGCTATCGACTTTGCGAGGCTCGCTTTTTCAGCGTATATTACTACCATCTTATTTCACTCCTAATATTTCTTAAAACTAAGTATATGCTGCTTGACATATTTTTTATAGAATTGTATAATATAAATACAGAGCATACCGATAGACGGTCGCTCCCAAATATGCACGATTTTAAGAAATAACCGCTTTACTGGGGAGTTTGGCGGTTATTTTCTTTTGTGGCTATTTTGAAATATTATGATAATATTACAAACAACAAGGGCTAAAGTTAAAAACTCCATCCAAGTCATTAAAACCACCTCCCGATTACGGGAGCAAGATTGACCGCCTACCGTGTATGGTACACTCTGCAACAATCATTATATCAGACAATTTCTTTTTCGTCAATATTCTGCAATTGGCTTGAAATTCGCTTGATCGGCGGATTTCAAGCTTTTTTTGAATCATTTTTAATTATTTCGAGAAACTTCAATTTCATATGCAACTCTCTCCACCATGGGGGAGTGGACGTTCTTCTTATGTTTTCTCCTCTTTTCCCAAATTTAATGAAACTTATTATTCGTCATACTTATTGCAACAGTTTTTTGTGCCTCTGTTGCGTTTACTTTGAAAAATAACAAGAACTTGAAGTCCCACAATTTTTTGTAGGTGAGTGTTGCGTTTTATTTTTATGTATGATATACTACAAATAATAGGTTAAAAAATATGAGGTGTACTATGAAAAAAATACTTATTTTTTCCATCATAACAGCATTGGTGTTATTAATGTCTGCTTGTAATAATCAAGCCGTTTATATGGATGAAAAAACTGAAAACAATTGGGAAGTCTACAATTATAATGACAAACCAGAAGAAAAATATCTCGATTATGTTGGCACCGGCTTATTCACTGATAATACTAATAAAGAACATTCGCTCGTTTTTAAGTTTAAAGTTCATCCAGAATTAAGATTAATAGAAATTGGTTTGTTGGAATATGGGTTGGAGATAGTTGAAAATTCCGGAAATGCAAAATTTTATGATGTAACCATTATAGATGATAATAATTCTCAAGAAATTCTTACAGGAATTATGAATCCAGACTCAGATGATGGTGTTCTTTTAATAAGTGAAAATGCGGACATTGCAATAGACTATCTTCGTAGATCCAATGTTGTCCGTTTTAGCATTGCGGACAGAGATAATTTGAATAAAAAATATGTATTTATGATTAATTCTAAAAAATTTAACGAATTAGTTTAAGATAAACAACTCTTGTACGAGCGTATAAAAGCATACCTACTTTGCCATTTTCTCAACCATCTGCATAATATGGTTAATACTATCTATATGAGCCATTGCATCTGCACTATCTGCATTATTAAGTCCATACTCATAGGCACATTTTATAATGTCTCTTAAATCGTTAGCATCAAGACTTATAATTGGATTTTCAGATACGTCCTTATATTCCTTATCACCTACAATGTAGTCTGTAAAGAAGTTACCGGCATCCTCATAGTAAGTATTCATCTTGTTTCGGTCTATGCCGATATAGTTAGTTGTAACGCCCTGATTGCTATGAGCGAACATCTTTTGCAAGGTTTCCATTGCAAGTGGATCTCCCGGATGTGTCATAACTGAAACCATACCGAACGTTTTCCTTGTGCTGTGGGTTCCAACATTGTACATAATTCCAACATCAGAAGCAGCCTTTTTCAATGCTTTCAAATAACCACTTTGCGATATAACATTACCTTTGTGTGTTCCTGTTAATTGCATAAAGACAGGAGTGGAATAGTTATCTTTTGTAACATCACAGTTCGTTTTTTTAATATATAAACTGATAGCATCTCGACAAGCGTTATTGATATGTGGATCAGTAAACTTTTTGGTCTTTTTCTCTTTCTTCTTAGGAATATTATCCCTAAAACTACCCGTACATGGATCAAAGAAGCAGTCCCATGTAAAAGAAAGAGTATCAGATATTCGCCTGCCCATATTGTAACTGATTGTGAACAGCAGATAATGCAGCCACATATCTTTATCCTCAAAATATCTAATAACTTTTTTCATATCCTCAAGCGACAAGGCATAAACCTCTGAGCTTACATCTTCCCTTTTATTTTGACAGATTGTTTTCTCTGCTCCGTCCTTTTTTAATAAGGATAATGGTACATATTCAAATGTATCAAAAGCTAACTCTTCGCTTGCTTTCTTCAATGACTTAGATATTTTTGATTTTGTTAATTGTGGAAACACCTTTTTATACTGCTTTCGTGAGGGATTACAGCCAGTAACGGACAGATAATATTGAATAGCCGATTTACAATAATCCCCTATCTTAACTTCCTCTTTTTGATTTCCGAAATCATATGTTTCTCTGAAATCTCCGTTATCAAAAAAAGTACACCAATACGAATTATACACGACATCCATAATTCGTCTGCCGGAATCCTCGGATATGACGATTGCCAAATACTCATCAAGCATATTGTTGTCTTTCATATAGTCGGCAATTTGCAAAACCTTATTTTCATTTGACATATGAATCCCTCACTTTGCACAGTTTCTTAATTCTTTATTTTTTGCCAAGTTAGTATCGTTAATTATACTGCCTGTATTTATCTTAGCTTCTTCGCACATAGCAACCGCTAATTTAGCAGCCGACACAAGTTCGGACTTTTTAAGAAGGTCGAGTAGTTTAATTTTAGGATTGGAGTGTTTCGTTCGTCTTAATCTCAGGTTAATATTAAGGCTGTAGTTTAGACGTTTGTAATACACGTTCCAAGCCTTGATAAAGTTATTGTTACAACGATGTCCGGCATAGGCTCTAATCAAGGCAACAATAACCGTTCTGCAATCCCATGTATTAGCCTTTTCGGTCAGTGCATTATTGGTTGCCACAAGCTCCGTATTCTTCTGTCTTTCTTCTTTAAGTGCCGTTGCAATTTTAATAATGGTATCAGGGTTCATTATAACTTCTTCCATCTTTTCGGGTGTAAGATACGCCCCATGCTTACGGATAGCCGGAAGAACTTCTGCTGTTACCCAATGCTTGAATTTCTTTGCAGTTGGAAGTTTGCTCGAAAGGATAAGGCTGTATAAGCCACTTTCATTAATAGCGGTCAATCCTCTGTTTGGAATGTCTAAGGTAGCGAATTGCGACCTTAGAAGAACAACCTTATCTTCCTCCTCAACGTGCTTTATTAATGCATCTTTGGAATTACTGTATCCCAGTATCTCCGCAACATCCTTTCCAACAAACCACGGTTCACCGTCAATGTCAATAGTCCTTATTTCTTGTGAATCATCATATGTAAATTTTAATATTTCTGACATAAGTTCCTACCTCCATTAACAAAACGATGTGTTGAAAATAGGATTTACATACAAGAATCTGACAATATTTTCTCCGTCTAAATCCAAGGGATTTTGTATCTCGGACAAGTCTTTCGACTTAATTATGTATTCGGCTTCTTCGGCTGGCACTGCCATTCTTGTAAATATGCAATTTTCTGATGTTGTACCGACAGCGAGGCTAAACTCATCTTTGAAATTTACCCAATCATCACGCTGCTGTTTTGTAGGAAAACCTACAAATTCTTCTTCTGTTTCTCCATATCTTGCATAATACATAATAAAAACTCCTTTTTTGTAAAATAGTTTCAACCACTTGACAAAAAGGAGCTAATGTATTATAATCAAATAGCACTAGATAGAGATTTCCTCTTTGTCTTGTGGTGGCTTCATGTGCTGTATCTTCCGCCAAGTCGAGGCAGTACATGAAGTTTTTTACCCATTTTTTGAAATATCATCGCGAATAAGTTGTTTTATATAACCAGATTTGTTTTCTACCGATTCTAATTTTTCTATCAAATCAGATTCAGTTTTTTTTACGAAACGAAAAGTAAATGATTTTGTATTCTCTTTATCATACTTTCTTTGCGCTGCATATCCAGTTCTTTTTTCATATTCGCGTTGCACCTCATTTTTTGACTTCGCTATACTCTCGCCCCCTTTACTTTGTCTTTATTATATCATACATATTGCGGTATGTCAACTTCTTTTTTAAAAAAATATCGTACAAAGTCATATAATATTTTTTGTGCAATATTTTTATTTTTTGTGCAATATTTTTATTTTTTGTGCAATATTTTTAATTACAATATAAAAATAGTAAAAAGAGGATGGACAAAATCGTCTACCCTAAAATTTGGCTTGTACTTTTTTATTATTATATTTTTAGGTGCTGTCGCAAATGAGTAAAAAAGATTGCAACAGCACCTTTTACGTTATACTAAGCCGAAATATTTTTCAAAGAAGCCTTTTAACTTATCAATAACAGTTTGTTTTTTCAAAGACCTATTTAAACCACCTGAAAATCTTGAAATTGGTGGTAATATTTTATCAAGATCTGTGCCTGTGGTTTTTATTCCACCATCTCTGAATGAGTTTTCTATAAATTTTTGAGCTTCATCGTATTTTAGTTTTTCATCTTTGATGATTGTTTCTAAGTCTTGTTCTTTTTGATTCTTGACAAAGTCTTTCCAATCCTTTTCAACATCTGTTTTTACTGTCATTTGGTCGACAAATCCCTCAATTAGAGCTTTTTTACTGCGCAGCTCAATACTCGCATTTATTGATTTGTTAATATTAGCAAGAATCGTTTTGTCCTCACAGTTCGATTTATGGTATTTGGTGACAAGCCATAAGATATAATCTATATTGACCTCAATCTGCTTAATAAGTTCAATTTCAAAGACAATGTCATCGTTAATTCGTTCTTTTTCAATGTCACTTTTTTTAGAGTAATTTTGATATAGGTCAATATAAATGCTTTGATAATCCTGTAAATCTCTATCATATACAGAATTATCACTTTCAAAATCATCAAAACATCTTAAAATATTTCTTAATTTCAAAATGCGACCAAACAGTTTAATAAATTCTTTTTCGGTATCTTCGCCAACAATTTGGCTACTTATCGGAAATTCATTCATAAGTCTGGCTACAAGCTCGTTATAACCTTCAATATGTTTTCCATTATCATCTTCATAGCCATTTATGTATTCATTGTAAGTTTTTAGAATAACCATACCTTTTGCGTTTTTGTCTCCAAAAAGTGCCAAGGCGTTATTGGTGGCTGTTTCAAGATTTCTAAAACAAACAATATTTCCAAATGTTTTAACCGAGTTTAAGATACGATTGGTGCGGGAAAATGCTTGTATCAGACCATGATCTTTTAAATTTTTATCTACCCACAAGGTATTGAGGGTAGTTGCATCAAATCCTGTTAAAAACATTTTGACCACGATCAGCAAATCAATCTCACGATTTTTCATTCGCAATGAAACGTCTTTATAATAGTTAGGAAATTTATCAGCAGATGTATCATAGCTAACATTAAACAGCTTATTATAATCATCAATGGCTCTGTCAAGAAAATCCCGTGAAGTCTGATCAAGACCGCTTGTGTCAAAATTTTCATCTTGCAAGATATCGTCCGGATCTTCTTCGTTTGGAGTAAAACTGAATATTGTGGCAATGTTTAATTTATGACCTGTTTCCTTCATTTGTTTATTAAATTCATTGTAATATGCAATTGCAGCCGGAATAGATGAGACCGCAAAAATCGAATTAAAACCATTTACTTTTGCAGTTGTTTTTTGCTCTGATACAGTGTTATTCTTGGACTTTGCCATTTTTTCTACATTCGTTATCACCTTATGGTCATAAAAGGAATGGTTTTGATTGCGATAAGTTTTTTGCTCAAAATGTTCAAGAATGTATTGTGTAATCTCAGACACTCTTTTAGGATCGAGCAAGGCATTTTCACGGTCAATTGCCTTTACTTGCTTGTCATATAAAAACTCAGATTTTTTAATCGTGTCGATATAATCGATTCTAAAAGGCAATACATTTCCATCTTGAATAGCATCTACAATAGTGTATGTGTGCAAAGCTCTTACTTTGTCCCCGTTTTCATCCGGTTCACCACCAAAAACCTGTGCTGTAGTACGCATATTCGGAGCATTGGAACTGTTCGAGTTTATCGCAAAAATAGGGGTACCGGTAAAACCGAAAATATGATAATTTTTAAAGTGCTTTGTAATCGACTTGTGCATATCTCCAAACTGAGAACGGTGACATTCATCGAAAATCATAACAATATGTTTTTTATAAACTTCATGTTCTTTGTTCTTAGATATGAATTTATCTAACTTTTGAATGGTTGTGATGATGATTCTTGCATTATCATCTTCCATTTGTTTTTGCAGAATTTTAGTAGATGTGTTGCTGTTGGCAGCACCCTTTTCAAATCTGTCATATTCTTTCATTGTTTGATAGTCAAGATCTTTTCTGTCTACAACAAACAATACTTTATCAATAAAATTCAATCCTTGAGCAAGCTGTGCGGTTTTAAAACTGGTTAAAGTCTTGCCGCTTCCGGTGGTATGCCAAATGTAACCGCCTGCCTCTTTTCTGCCGGTTTTTTTGAGATTGGTAGAAATGATAATGCGGTTTAGAATTTTTTCAGTTGCCGCAATTTGATAAGGACGCATTACCAATAATAAATCCTCTGAGGTGAAGACGCAGTAACGAGTCAAAATATTAAGCAGGGTATGTTTTGCAAAAAAAGTTTTTGTAAAGTCCACAAGATCCGGAATAGTGCGGTTTTTCTCATCTGCCCAATAGCTTGTAAATTCAAAGCTATTAGAAGTCTTTTTCTTTTTTGCGGCGTTTTTCTCTGCATTATCTTTGATATGTTGAAACCTTGTTGTATTAGAATAATACTTCGTATGCGTACCATTTGAGATTACAAACAACTGTACATACTGATACAATCCGCAGCCTGCCCAAAAACTGTCACGCTGGTATCGATTGATTTGATTAAACGCTTCCCGAATTGAATTTCCTCGTTTTTTAAGCTCAATATGCACCAACGGCAATCCGTTTACCAAAATCGTTACATCATAACGAGTATCATGCTTTCCGCCGTTTTCTTCATACTGATTTATTACTTGCAAATGATTGTTGTGGATATTGGTTTTGTCTATCAACTTGATATTTTTTACATAACCGTTATCAAGGGTAAGGTTTTGCAGATAATCTTCCTGTATTTTACGGGTTTTCTCTACAATACCGTCATTTCCGTTTGAAATAACGCTGTTGTAAAAGTCGTTCCACTCTTTATCTAAAAATGTGTAGTTATTCAGTTTTTCAAGTTGAGTACGGAGATTGTCAATTAAGTCCTGTTCGCTTTTTATAGTAATGTATTCATACCCCTGACTGACAAGGCGATTTATAAAATCCTGTTCAAGTGACGCTTCGCTTTGATAGTCGGTGCTTTTTCTTTTTTCAGGTGCGTACTCAGCCACCACCGTACTTTCGTCAGAACTTGCCACAATTTTAAAACTATTCATCTTCTACTGCCTCCTTTTTCTTAAAAGTTAAAAGTTTATCTCGGTAATATTCATATTGCTTTTGTCTTGCTTCAATTTCGGCAGGCAAGCCTATCTGTAAATCACTGCATATTGCTTCAAAGTTATCAAGGACATTTACTATTCTTTTAATTTTGTCATTTGATGGCACAGGTATTGGGATTCTATTAAGATTATCTTGATTTAGTTTAGGTTGTGCTCCACCAGAAATGTATTTGCTCAAATCAATTGAGTTCAAATAGATTTCAACATATTTTTGTAATTCAGCAAAGTCAAATTTCAAAACATGAGCATGATTGTTAACCCAGTTTTTCCCTGATATTGAAAATGCAATTGGGCTACTTCTCGCCAACAAATTTGCCCCATCTTCAGATACTAAAAGATAGTCTCCATCAAAAATATAATCCTCAACATAGTCAACAATTCCAGAGGCTCCATAATAAGGATATTGTCCTGATAGTCTATTTCCTTTTGTAACTGGTCTTCTTTGTCTATCACAATTTTCTGAAATTTGCGGCAATGTCTTATATTCAACCATATCTCCAAAATTTAACAAACTATCTCTATAATACTCATACTGTTTTTTTCGTGCTTCAAGTTCCCTTGATAGAGAGTCTTTTAGTTCATCATTTACCTGAGTATATTTATCCAGTATACGAACAATCTCCTCTTGTATTGTTAACGGCGGAATGGGGATTATTACTTTTTCCATCTTCTTTTTAGAAACATTAAATCTTGTAACACCACTGGCTGTCCTTTTTATCTGCTTTCTAATCTCACTTGCACGGAAAACATATTTAGAAAACCCTGGTATCATAAGATTTTTATCATAAAATCTAAATCCAAAGCAAAAGCTATTCAAATATAATTTTTCATCTGTTTTTGATGTCAAAACCGATGACATACCACACTCTTCGGGAGTTTCCGAAGAACCGGTAAACAAAACATCCCCATATTGTATAGTGTTTTGATTTTCGTTTTCTCCAATTTTTACTTTATCATCAACATCAATTTTTAATGACAGATTTGAAAACACATTCATATATGTAATAAATTTTGCATTTCCATTACCGAAATCGTTCTTTGATTTTCCACTAAGCCCACTATAAAATTCTCCCAATTCTCCAAGAGCCTTATACTCAATACCATTCGGACAGAGTTCATTTATCATTTGTTCTAATTTACTCATTTTTCACACACCCTCTCCGCCCAATCTAAAGCAACTTGCATTTTCATTCTTATTATATCTGACTCATCTGTATTTGCTCCAATATCTTTATATCTAATTTTTGTTTTGGGCAAGAACATACCACAATACCCTTTAAAGCATGGAGTATAATCACTTCCATCTGCACAAATGATTTTATTATGGTTATTACTTGGTTCTTCCCCTAACCTTAAACTAACCTGACGTAATGAGAGTTTTTTAAACCCTTTTTCAAAAAATAAATAGTTTATACCACCTTTTCTTTGTTCCGATTCATACGCAAGACAATCCGGATGTTTATAAGCTATTGTATCAATAATACTAATTTCGTTTGAGTCTAAATTCAAATCACTGTTTCGCTTTCTTATTATTTTGTTGATTCCAATATCTCTGCCATCAATAATATACAGCGGTTCTGGTGGATATACAGTTGGTATATAACTGCTTCCATCATCATATGCCCAAAAAGTGATATAGTTTTTGCTATGATGCCAACGATAGTATTCTGCTTGTGCGGTTTGAGGTGAATCAGACCAATATGATACTTTTTGACCGGGAAAAATATCAGAATACCGATTTCCTTTTTTATTCATACGCAGATTTCCGCAATGAAGTTCTATCATACTTTTTTCGTAAAAAACATCAATAAATGGAATTCGCCTAAAAAAATCGAATGAAGTTGCTTCATAAATAGGCAATGTTTTATGCTTTAAAATTGAAGCACCAAGTTCTTGATTCGGAAAATTACCAATCATAGTTTATCCCTCAATCTCCTTAATGATCTTATCAATCTCATCTCTCAAAACCTGCTCCCTTGCAACAATCTCCCTGATCTCAGCGTTGAGCTTAACAATATCGACAACCTCACGAGTATCCTCCTGCTCAACATATGTTGAAACAGAAAGATTGTAATCTGCATTTTCAATATCCTCCTGTTTAACAAGAGCAGTAAAATACTTTTCCGTCTTTCGATTGATATAGGCGTTTAATATATTCTGAATGTTATTAGGCTCGTTACTTGCAGTTCCGTCACCCAATTTATTGCTGTTGGTAGACTTGACAAATTCTTTTGATGCGTCAATAAACAAAGTTTGGTTGTCGATTTTAGATTTTTTGAGAACCATAATGCAAGTTGCAATACTTGTTCCATAAAAAAGGTTATCAGGTAACTGAATGATACATTCGATATAGTTATTATCAATCAAATATTTTCTGATTTTCTGTTCTGCTCCCCCACGATACATAATACCGGGGAAACAGACAATAGCCGCTGTTCCATTTGTAGCAAGCCAACTAAGACAATGCATAATAAAAGCAAAGTCCGCTTTTGATTTAGGGGCTAATACACCAGCAGGAGAGAAACGAGGGTCGTTTATTAGTATTCCGTTGTCAGCACCTTCCCATTTAATAGAGTACGGCGGATTTGAAACTATAGCTTCAAACGGTTCTTCATCCCAATGTTTGGGATCTGTCAAAGTATCACCGTATTCAATGCTGAATTCATCGTAATCTATGTCGTGCAGGAACATATTAATACGGCAAAGGTTATAAGTTGTGATGTTGATTTCCTGACCGAAAAATCCATTGCGGACATTATCTTTGCCAAGAATTTTTGCAAACTTCAAAAGTAACGAGCCGCTGCCCACCGCCGGATCATACACTTTATTGACTTCTGTTTTCATTTTCCCATTATTATCAAGGAGTGAAATTTTTGTCAAAAGCTCGGATACCTCTTGCGGCGTGAAAAATTCGCCGCCGCTTTTGCCAGCATTAGAAGCATACATCCCCATCAGATACTCATAGGTGTCCCCAAAAGCATCAATGGAATTATCCTGATAATTACCGAGATCTAAATCTCCAATAACGGTGATTAACTTTTTAAGTCTTTTGTTTCTTTTTATTACTGTTGGCCCAAGTTTGTTGCTGTTCACATCTATATCATCAAACAAACCTTTGAAATTTTTTTCGCTTTCGGTGCCTATAGCAGTCGCTTCAATATTTTTAAAATTCGTTTGCAATATTTCGTTTAGGTTTTCGTCTAAATCAGCAACTTCCACTTCTTTTCCGTCTTTTTCTGCTTTATCTTTTGCATCTTTATCAGCTTTTTTAATTCTGTTTAATAAATTACCAAACAATTCACTTGGTAATATGAAAAATCCCCTTACCTCTACCATATCAGCCTTCGCACTTAAAGCTTCTTCATCACTGATTTTGGCATAATCAAAATTAGTATTTCCCGCAGCCCATTCGCCTTTATTCAGATAGTTTGTAAGATTTTCGGATATATATCTATAAAACAGCATACCTAAAACATATTGTTTGAAATCCCAACCATCGACACTTCCTCTAAGTTCATTTGCAATTGCCCATATTGTACGGTAAAGTTTTGTTCTCTCTTGTTCTCTTTTATTATCACTCATCTTTGTAATCTCCGTTCTTTAATAATTTTTCGTAATCTATATCATTTCTCAATTCTCTGAGCAAATCTTTATCTTTTAACCTTAGTGCAATATCATTGGAGCATTGCAATTTGTCTGTCAGGGGGAGGAGGATTGACTTTACCGCTTAAAATATCATAAAAGTAAGGTTTCTTTATTCCAAGTGCGGTGTAAAACTTGATATTTGATAAATTTGCCTCATAAGTATGTAAGTTCACATGCTAACATACTATCATATTCAAAAGTCAATGTCAACCTTGTTATTTTTTAAAGTAAACGCAACAGAGACACAAAAATGTCTCAACAAGTTATTAAATGTGAGAAAAAAGTGAAACCATAATAAAACGAGGCTGTTGCAATCTTTTTTACTTATTTGCTACAGCCTCTTTACTATTCTGTTTTCATTTCGATTACCTTAATCTATTAATACTAACCCATCTATTACTACTTTTTGCTTTACTATAACAATCATCGCTAAGCCATAATGTTTCATGCCCATACTTAATACTACCGTCTGCATTATAACCTTCTATATACTGTGCTGTATAACTTTTACATGATTCGGTATTGCCACAATAGTCGCACTTCATATCATGGTAGCTATCCATACAACCAACTAACAGTATTGTAAATAAGGATATAACTAACAATGTAAGTATCCTTTTTATTTTCATTTTAACTATCCCCTTTGTGTGATATCTCTAATTGATAGCCAACACTATTATCATATCTGACCAACAAGATTGCTTTTGTTCAGCAGTAATCAATCCTGTTAGAACAAATCACTATGCGTCCCTGTTCGTGTTAAATAGAGAATTAACTCATCATCAACCATTTCATAAATCAACAGCCAATCCGGAGTTATATGACACTCTCTACATCCCATATAATTACCAATTAAATTATGATCTTTGTACCTTTCATCTAAGGGTAAACCTAACGCAAGAGTATTAACCACATCATTCAACAACTGCAAATTATATCCACGTTTTTTTGCTATCTTTAAGTCCTTTTTAAATAATGATGTTAAAACAATTTTATACTTTTGCTCATAACTTATCATTTTCAAGATCCTCCAATACCTCACTAAAAGAGTTATATACCTTTTTGTTTGGATCTTTTTTTAATTCTTGAACTTCCTGAATTGCTAAAATAGTATCTGCATTTGGTATGTCGTACTGAATAACACTTTTCATATATTTAACGATATTCCCCTTTACGTTCTCGCCATGTTTACTTACAATACTCTTGAAAGCATTATAAATATCTCTATCCATAACAAACGAACAGGTAACAGTTTTGTTGTCCATAAAACCACCTCATCTATTTTTTACTAAGTATTCTAACTACTATCACTTAGTATATTTATATAATATAGTAGCACATATTTTAAGAATGTCAATAGTTTTTAACTCTTTTTAGCAAAAATTTTTATAAATATCCTATGTTATACCACAATATTCATCCACTTTTTATTTTTTAAATACTTCCACTGAATAGCACCATCTGCAATTCTAACTTCAATATTCTCTACATTATTTTGTGACAAAAGCCAATCACGGCACTTTTGCTTTTCTATATCGGTTATGTGATAAAGTTCCGCCCATCGGTCAAGTTCACTGTCAATTAGTTCTACCGACCAATCATATTCTGATAATTCTGACTGTCTTTTAAATTCAGTATGGATTCTATCCAGCTCTGCCCTTGCTTCTTCATAACTTGTAAAGACATTCCGAAAATTTACACTAATATAACACGGATGATATTCAGTCATACGGTATCTTCGTACAATTCTCCACCCATATCGCCTATCAATTTCACTCTCAAAATATGCATGATCATTATCCTCTACATTGACAAGTTTTCCTTCTTTATATAACTGTAAAATTTGTTCTCTGTCACTTATAGCCAATGATGATGGTAAAATTTGATCTGATTCTACTGCAAAAAGTTGAGTGTCATATGTCCAGCCTTTTGGGAGTTTCTGCCATCTTGTAGGAGTTGTAAATTCCTTTATCGGAATACCATCAATACATCGTGTATCACGTGGTTCGATTAAGTGTATACCAATAGAATTAGCATAATGTTCTTCTAAAATTCCAAAATTAATTTCTTTTTTTCCTGCATAAACCTTTGAGTTTTCTAGAAAATAAACAATACTTCCTATAGGAATTTCTTTCTTATTAATGTCGTTCAAATGCTGATTAAAATCAATAACAGAATCCATATCAATATTTTCACTCATTGTTCTACCTCCTCAATACACATAACACCACAAGGCTTTTCACCACCCCAATAGTGTTTCCTACCAGCAAAATATGCCCAACAATCATAAAAAACAACACCTCGTTGAAAACCATTTAAAGTATTGTAATCTATCTTGTTTCCATCATAATCAGTTAGTGTGTAATGATAAATTTCATCCTTTTCTCCGTATAATGTGTAAATAACTTTAAAACTATCTTTATCTAAAAATAAATCTTTCATTTGCTTATCCGTTAAATCATAAAAGTTACGGAACCATTCTAAATCATCAATATAAAAAGTAACCTTTCGCATATTCCCCTCTTTAATACCATTCTATTCATCCCCACAAATTATAATTTCCGCCTTTTTCTGATTTAATTCTTTATGTAAAACAAAAGAATCGTATTCTCTGATGTTAAATAACTGCATCTCCTTAATCATATATTAAATACGATTCTTATATATAAGACTCTTATATTATATACAATATTTAATAAGTTACTTATTTATAGAAAGATTCTTATATAAATATTGTATATGCAAAGCCATTGATTTTTTCTGTAGACTTTTATATATTTTCAATGGCTTTTGCATTCAACAATAAAAAACTATAAACATAGATATTCCTTATCAATGGTTGTCAATTTCATTTTACTTTGCTCCTTCATTAGAATTTTCTTTTCAAAAGTCGTAGAGTTTGCAATTTTCTTCAATCCAATCATTACCCTGAAAGTGTGCTGCCATCTTTTCTCCAATTTCCTGCCAATTAGAAGGGCAATTAAACGTACTGGCAAACTTCAACATAATCTTGTATGCTTGTTCCGCCATCTCATAATCCTTGTGCCTCCACGCTGCTTCAATCATATCTTGAATAATATTCTCCATATTTTATATTCTTTCCTTTCTAAAGTATTTTTCATTTATTTTTACAAGATGAACATAAAATAATTGTTTTATCTATTCTCAAATTCATCACCAATTTCAATAATGCACTCTTCACAATTGCCATTATGGTGGCACATAAAATTACCAATATAATCATTATGCAATAGCCTTCGCTTTTGAATAGGTAATTTTAAATATTCTTCGCAAATAATTTGTCCTATAACCGATTCTTCCTTTTCCGGATGTAGGAGACACTCTCGAAGACAATAAAAAATACTATCATCATCGTAGTTATCATCATCAGTTAAAATATGAAGCAATCCACCCGAAGAACATTTTTCAAGATTATATAGACAACTAATGTATTCCTTAATAGTTTCTAAGTGTTTATCATAATACTTACATACTTTCATCCCAATAGTTTCACTCCTTAGCACCAGACTTCAAAAACTTCACATTCATCATTCTTTTTATTTCCATCTTTATCGAACCGAGCCAGAATACAAGAGATGACACCTTCAGAATTGTCTTTTGCGATATTTGCACCGTATGCCAGTGCCTCTGACTTTTCATCTTCTCCAAAATATTTCAGAATTTCCTCATTATTTCCAACAGTTTTAGTTACTGCAAATTTCTTTTCAAACATATTTTTACCTCCAGAAAGTAATATAGTTATATCAGTATTTAATTCATCTGCAATCATACATAGCTTTAAAAACGGAATTTTTACATTTGTTCTTCCATGATTTAGCCAAGCATACACTGCGTGTTTACTTGAATTTGTAATTTCCACCAATTTCTCCATCCTACAAGTAAACGTGTCATATCCGCATGAAACCAGTACATCTTCAACATTGTCAGCAATCGTATTGCTGTCCGCCTCATTCCATAGTTTGTTTAGTTCTAAAATATTCTTTGCATCATTCAAAGTTTATTGTTCCCCTTTCTTATTTTTAAATTTCTTTAGTAGCAAATTAGTAATTTATTTACTACACTTATAGTATAATATGTTTTTTATTGTTCGTCAAGTATTTATCGAACTCAACTATTCATATATCTGACTCCTATTTTTCCTCCCTAATTAAGATCATAAATTAATTTTTAAACTAAACCCAAACCACCTCCGCAACATCTACAACGATAACGCTCCGGATGCTGGACAACTTTACTCATTCTTGTTCTTGTATAGGTACATCCGCATTTGTTACATTTGATAACATAATTTACTGTATGTAAACTAATAGGTGTTGTTTCTTCCTGCACACCCTTGTCTTCAGCAGTAGAACATCTTTTAATATTGTAATTGTACGCCCTATTAACTTTTGTGGCAAGACGTTTCCATTTTTCGCTGTGGTTCATACATCCTTTACAACTATGTAAAAGTTCATGAATAATAGTTTCTTTTAATCCCTGCTCATCGTTTCGCTCATCCAAAAGAACAGCATTAATATTAATTGAATAACCACCCGGAACAGCTCGGCACTGCCCCCATCTTTTCTTTGCCCTGGTATTCACTTTGACTTCAATGATATTTCCATATTCTATCCCAACTGCCTCAAGTTCTTTCATACACCGGATTGTATATTCCTTAAGGTTTCTCATATCGTCATCTCCTCTTGTGGTAACTTATTTACTATAACTATTATAGCACATCATAATCCACCTGTCAATAGTTTTTCTGAATTAATTTATTTTTATAGTAAACCAGCACTCAGATATGAGTACCGTCCTTTAACTCAAAGTAATTTGAATATGTACATCCAATTTTGTTTGCTATATCGGCAAGTTCTGAATCGGTAAAACGACCGTTATTTAATTTACTATTAAACGTTTGTTTTGATTTTCCCAAACGGATGCTTAATTCCGTTAGCGTTATTTTAGCGTGTGCGCAAGAATCTACTATAAGTTGACGTGCAGTTTCCGCAATATATTCGGCTCCGTCATCGAATGTAAATTTAACAACGATTTTACATCCCAAAGCTTCGGCAATTCGGCGTTGCTCATCGAAGGTCAGTTTTCCTGTTCTGCATCTGGTTAAAAAATTGCTTTGTAGCACTCCAAGCTTCCTACAGATTTCATATTGCGATTGATTAGTAAGAAGTAAAACGACTTTTACACGCTGTTCAAAATCCGCTCTATCGATTACAATTTTTTCTGTGATAGTGATATGTGTAATACCATCGATTACTTCTACATCATAACTTGTCTGTTCTTTATTTGCAATATTTACTTTCATTAATTTACCCCTATTCTATTGTTTCGCTGTGACATACTCCCGCCGCCTATAGAGATGGGGGACTTCTTTCCCGTTAGGTTAAACAAACTCACTGATAACTTGACCACCTCATTTTCATTATTATATCACAAAGCAGACCACCAGTCAAATACTTTTTAAAATATTTTTTATTATTTTTTACACATGTACTGGCAACAATAACACAACAAGACACTACTGATGGTATTAAATAACCTGCACTCTTGAATTTTTCTTTTCTGTTATACTAATTCAAAACCACAATGGCAAAATTCAATTTCATTTGAAAGATAATCGCTTATTTCTTCCTCGTCAATCATTCCTTTAGGAATTTCAATTTCTGTTGGTAAAAAATTCAAATCTTCCTTGTTGTCAATATCCCATATAATATTGATAGCTTTCATAATTTCCTCCTTCTCCTATAATACACTTATACTATAATTTACTTTGTAGTATAAATTTTCCGATTCGGCACATGGTGGTTTTACATTGAATCCAACACGCCCAAACCACTTTGCAACATTTTCCGATAGACAAAACACCTCCTCACATTCGTCTATGTTACTTAACTTCTTTAAAATTTCCAATACTATATCATAATCCACTAATGTAATCCTATTTCTCTGTAAATCTTTCACTGTATTAATCATATAAAATTTTTGATATGCTTTTGCAAATATTTTCGTTTCTTTTACTTTCATTTTTACACCTCCAATAATTCGGGATTGTCGTATATATTCCCTATTATTTCAATATTGTTTCCATAATGCCTCAATGCGCCATAAAATCCGTAATAATCAACTTCTCTACTTGCTCCATCCGGTAGTATTGCTCGGAATTGCAGAACGACATCATCATATAAGATTTTGAACATCGTATTCCACGAACCTCTACATACGTCTCCTTCAAAGATTTTATTATCATTTTTATCAGTCACACCTATATATTGTCCCACCGTTTTTGGATCAACAACATATTTTTCCCCGGACAACTCATGAATCTCATAAAGTTTATTACCAAACTCATCCTCTCTTACTATGTAATATCCTTCAACCCACATACCACTTAAATCACTTTTTCCTCTAAATAAAATCTCTCGCATAAAAATCACTCCTCTATCATTTCAAATTTTGGTTCACCTAAAAAATGCGATAACATATACTGCGTTCTGTTCGTCATGTTGAATTTCAATCCTGCCCGTGCTGCCTTTGCCTCAAGTTCTTTCATTTTTCTCTCCATGCTACTCGATAAGCAATTTTGATAACACCTTGCATATTCCTTACACATTTCATTTTTTATATTCTCTGTCATATCGCCTGTCTCCTATGATCTGTTTCAGATTTTCTATAGATTTTCAACTTTTATATTTTCCTCCTATTTAATTTTAGATTTTTTGAAAAAGTTTTATCTTTCTATACTGTATTCTTTTGTTGACCTATATACTATTTCGTCATTTTGAAAAAAAGTCAAACCAGCATTTAATAGACTAACTGCATTTATGTTATTTATTCTATACTCACCTAAATCCTGTTGCAAAATTTTCAAATACAAAACTCCATTACTATAAAAATATTCTCCATCTTTTAGTTCCTCAAACTTAATCTTTTTATTTTCTTTAACACACTTAATTACAACTTTCATAATTTCCTCCATATGTAAAATTCCATCGGCTTGTTTTCATCAATGCAACGAATGATTTCTTCTGTTGTATTCGGATGTTCCATTTTCTACGCCATCTCATACGTACACCATTGAATGAATGATAGTAAAAATCATTAAATTCTTCCAACGTTAGATCCTTATGTTCTGGGCTCAACAATTCAATCGCTTTGCAATAGCTTGCGTTAAAAATGGTATTGTTAAGAAAATCATCTAAATTCTCTGCCCGTTTCAGCTTCCGCAAGAGATATTTGCCATAGTCATAAAAGGTTACATATCTATTGCCAATTCTCATATCAAAATAATCAGTTTCTTTTTTTGGTTTAGAATCAACTTTGAATTTTTCCGCATATTTTATAAAGTCATCAACATTATAAATTTTTCCAGTAAATTCATTTTGTTTTCTACCCACATTATCATTGTTGCATCCACTTCTATCAAAATGAATAATTCTCCCGTCCGGTAACTTTACGATGTATGTTTCAAAAATAATCGAATACCCCATATTTTCCTCCTATTATTCATCAGTATTTTTATAAGAGTCATATTTTTTTAAATATTCTTTATCACTATTTGTCAATTTCATTTAAATTTTCCTCCTATTTATCAATAGTTTCGTTGCTGATGTTTTAAACAATTATAACAAGCAATATCAAACACTTTGCATTTATTACTTGTTAAAGACTGTTGCTTTGTTATAGGGTTAATATACTTATGTTGCTCTTGCATATAATATAGTTCTGAATTTTTATGACATATGGGGCATTTACCTCTTTCGTCAGCGGAATATATTTTATATACAAAATAGTTATTTACCTTTTTCATATTTTCCTCCGTTCATACAGCAGTTAAAAATCCGTCTGTTACCGTTATAAAATCTCTATCCCTATTCAAGACAAGGCAAAAGAAATGTCGTGCCTTATGGGATGACGGACAGCATCTATAATTGCAGTAGCGATAAGATTTTCCATCCCATTCATTAGAAGGTATATTTGTAAACCAAAGTTTACAAGTAGTTTTCTTTCGCATAATTTTCCGCATAATAGAATCAAACTTATTTACCGGAATATTTGATAAAGATTTGATTTCTTTGAGTAATTCAAGGTCGAATTCTCTTGAATTCTTATCAACATTGTTAAATGCTAAATCGAATAAATTATCTTCCATTTTTTCCTCCTTATATTATATAAAACCTTAATTCTTCGGCGTTTTATAGACGCATCCAGCCCATACCTTTTCCATTGTTCCGTGGCAATCTTTGCCACATCTTCCACAGCTATGACACATCGGATTCAAAAGATTTTCCGCTTCTAACCACTTAACAGAATTAATATAGTTTTTAATTTCCGGGTTATATTCCTGTTTGTCAATGTAGGTGCACAAAGCCGCTTTTATATCTTCCTCGGTTCCTACATCCATCGCCCGTGTAATTTCATCTGCAATATTGCCGTAATTCATACAAGAATTATAAAAGGTTTTCGGCTCGTAGGGAGTTCCATCTTTTCTATCTAAAATTAAATCAATAATCATTTTGTTTTCTTCCTTTCTAGGCGGTTTTGCCGCCACTTGTTATTTTCCTCATAGATTATTCTATGTAAATTCTAAAGTTCCGTCTTTTTATCATCTATTTTATTTTTCCTTATCGGCATCAACACGCTTACACCATTTTTTCCTTCTATAAAAATTGGTTTATTATCAGTAATATAATACATCTTGCAATCTGTTATTCCTTTTATAGCATCAAGCAAATATTCTGCTGATACCATAGGCATACCTTTGCCAAAATTATATATTATATCACTTGAACATATACTTTTTACATGCTTTGATTTTAATTCAGCTTTTTTGCATTTAATATACGCTGATAACTTTGACTTATCTGGTAATATTAATTCTTTATATCCATCATTATTGGGAATCAGTTTAAGATATTTTTTAGGATTTTCCCTTTCATTTTCCTCCGTTCCACCTATTGGAACAGATTTGCAAATATCATTAAATACGAACAACCTGAAAGCGTCTATAACTATTTGTTTATCGTCAACAACGAATGTTACGTTTGGCAAAGACGGATTATACTTTTTACGGGTTTTCAAGACAGACTTAATAACCGCTACTTGATTATTTTTTCCTATTTTTCTTTCCTCTTCTTTCTCTACCTCTGTTTGTAATACTCGGATAATTTCTCCAATAATCGCTGGTACAGTTACCATATAAGCAGCATCGTTAAATTTATCTGTTGTTAGTTTTCTCCCGATAGTTTCCATATAATTATCAACCTCTTCTCTTTCATCAGAAGTCATATAATTAACAACCTTGTACATCATCTCTAACATTTTTTCCGTTTTCATTACATCATTACCTCTTTCTTAAAAATATATTTTTTCAAAATGTCTTTTGATTTCGGACTTGAGTGGATTTTTCCACCTTAAATTAACCTATAATTTTCCAATTTCCTTTTCTTGATTGAATTTTCCTTTTGACTGATTGATGAATCATCAAATACGATTTCAAGTCCTTCATTCTTCAAGACATTCGCAATCTTGATAAGGTCTTGCTTGTAGCTCTCAAAAATTCTTTTTTCCTTTTCTTCCAAAGTTTCCGCTCCCATCTACTGTCCTCCTATGCAATGGTATAATAGTATTTGCGCATTTCCGGCAATTTTTCCGCAAGCGGCTTTTTGTCTTGTACATATTTAAGGAATTTCGTACACGGTACATTGTCAAGGATTATTTCGTACTGCTTCATATCCGGCAAGCTCTCAAAACGCTTTTGAAATTTTTCCTTTTGACTTTTCGCCATAACCTTGATTTTTTCCATTTCAATAGCAGGAATATATGATTCAATTACATATAGTTTAATATTTCCACCTTCTGAAATGTGTGCAATCGTTTTATAGTCTCCATGTTCCGTTACCGCTTTATTATATACTGTAATTCCGTTACCGAGACAACAAAAGAATAATTCAAACTTTTTTAATTTCATCTTTTTTCCTCCCCGTCAATTTCTATGTAAATTTTCCGATTTAATCACTGAATTTTTCCAAAATCACCTTAATTGCTTCATCTGCCGTTATCATGCTACGTTCATAAAATTTAACGGCTTTTTCGATTTTGGCGATTGCGTAAGCTTTTATATCTTTATCCATAAGCTCATTATGTTTTAATGTGTTGATAGAATATTTTGCATATTCTTTTACAAACCTTTTCATCATTATTTTACCCCCATAAACTGTTTCTTCTGAGAATTTTTCCATCTCAATCGCTCCTTCCCCGTCTTGCCGTTAGGTCAGCATATTTTTTTCTTCAGTCAGTCTTTTATTTCGGTGTACTTGCATATGTACATATACTCCCGCAATTCATCGGCGTTTTCGCCGTTAAGCTGCCATACATCGCTCAGATATGCACCAATTTCGTAAAAACCATTATCGGTTAGTGCGTAAATTGTGAGCCACACATCCAAATCTTCAGATCCTTCAAAATACATATTATATATGCGGCAATTCTTCGCAATTTCGGCGGTGGCTTCAAAGATTTTACCGCCGTTTGTGCCGCTTGCAATTCGTACCGCCATCGGTGCAAAGTCGTTCATATCGTACTCGCTTTTTAAGTCTGTAATCATCCGCTTTACCGCCGGTAATTGTGCAACTGTAATATACCTTTTCTGTTCTTTCGTAAATACAACTTTCATAATAAAAAACTCCTTTTTGTAAATTGATTTTTTTTAATCACTTGACAAAAAGGAGCTAATGTATTATAATGAAATAACACTAGATAGAGATTTCCTCTTTGTCTTGTGGTGGTACTTCATAGCGTGTACGGTCGCCAAACTATAGCACGCTATGAAGTTTTTTATTGTTTTAGATACTCAAGAATTATCAATCTTATAAAACCGCTAACGGTCATTCCCTTTTCGCTTGCTAATGATTTTAGCTTTTCTACTATTTGGGGTGATAAAAAGATATTAATTCTTTCTGTATTCTCTTTTTGTTTTGGCAACCGCTTAACCTCCTCTCTTGTTGATATCACCATTATATCACCCTTTTATATACTTGTCAACCCCTTTTTAATAAAATCTTGCACAAACTAAGGTATTTTTTATTGTGCAAAATTAATAATCGTTGTTATTCAGCTTTCGCCGGACGCCCAAAGGGCGTTTCGTCTTAATTCTCAAAGACTCGTCAGCGGCGATTGTTTTTATCTACAATATACACTTCTTTTATTTCATTGCCAACCTTATATTTTTCGGTATGCCATTTAATACCTGCTGTACCTCCGATTGTGCGTTTTTTTAATGCCCTATTGTATTGTGATTGATTAATTGTAAAATAATTGCCCCTATCAATCGCCCATACATAGCCGCATATCTTATCTGTATCATCATACCATGTTGAATAATAAATTTTTGTTTTCATAATCAAAAACCTCTCTTTGCTTTTTTTCGACTTTCGCCGGACACCGATTTTTATATCGGTGTTTCGTCTTAATTTGCAAAGACTCATCAGCGGCGTTATAGTAAATCATTTACTATTAGTATATCACTCCCTTTTTAGTTTGTCAATGCTTTTTCTGATTTAATTTTATATAAAATTAATTTCAGCTTCTACATTAAATTTATTGATTAATGCCTCAGCTATGCGATCCTTTGCTATATTCGTTGAGATCTCTTGTTTCTCCGAGTCTTTATCGAAAAGACCGACGGTTAAAAAATGTTCATACATTTTCATAATTACTACCTCCCTATGTTTTTGTGTTTCTTTGTTTTTCTGATTTAATTATATCACCTACTTTTCATTTTGTCAAGAGTTTTTTTAAATATTTTTCATCTTTTTTTACGGCTCTTTTTATTATACTTTTCTCGCCGTTTTCTTGACAACTATATTATATCACGGCTTTTTCTATCTGTCAAGTATTTTTTTAAATATTTTTTATTTTTCTTTACAGTTCTTTTATTACCATCTATATGACGATTATAATTTACTGCATTATCGGCAACAGCTGTTCAGATTAATAATAATAATATGGATACAAAAAGGACTTATTATTAAAATTGAATTATTGAATTTTAAAAAAAATTTTTAATATTGTTATGTCCGAAAATTTAAAATCATTTTTATTTGTGAATCAGTGAATAATGCACTCTTTATAATTTATTGCTTTAATGTGTTAAAGTCTAAAAAATGCACTTTTACGGAATTACTCCCCATTTAGGGATTATATCAGGGGGTATTTTAACATTTAAATGTGATAAATTGCACACAAATTTATCATAATGTGATATATTTCACTCTCAACCTAAAATTTTTCAATCTGCTGTAACATACCCTACTTTGAAACTCACCGAAACGATTTTTTATTGAAATCTAAAAACTCCAAATCTGAGGATTTGTATTTAATCACCGAAAAAATTTCAAACTTATAATTTACCTTAAATTGAGAACTTTTTCGGTATTTGTTTCGGTATGGATAATTTGATGTTAAATTGCGGAAAAATTAGATATTCAAAACTCTCCTACTTTCAATATTTGAATATTTGTGAAATAGCCGATTTTTAAAATCTGAGTAAAAATATTTGTATTTAATGAAAGTTTCGGAATGGTTTTTAAATCTATTTTGGGTTTCAAAAATTATACTTGATGTTCTGCAATTAATACTATTTGTATTTATTCAATAATATTGTAATCATTTTAGTTCTTATAAGTTATAGCGTAATACAAAAAGCTCATAATCTTTCTGTCTGTTATATTTTACATTAATACAGTTGATTATTAGATTATTGCAGGCGAATAGCCTATTATATGATAATTATATCTTCTAATGGACTGTTACACAAACCAACACGATCGTTTATAGTTTCCTTTATAGGTCGTTGACACAATATCTTATATATATACAAGTCTTATTAAATATAAGAATCGTATATAAGATATTGTGTATATAATATAAGATTCTTATTTTATAGTTAGTATTTAATATAAGATTCTTATATTAATATGATTAAGGAGATGCAGTTATTTAACATATGACCCAAAAATTAAGATTGGTTGGTATATAAAAGTTGCTGGTATAATTATAATTTCATAAAAAAATTAATATTTGGTATTCATATTCAACCGCTCCCAATGGTTTATATCTTGATTTAATCATACTAACCAACGGATGATATTTGTCATCTAAAAATACATTTGGTTCTATGGTACTAAAAAGTAGCGTATAAACACATTTTTCTTTGTTATCTTTGTTACAAATTTTACAGTAGTATTTATTTTGTATAATTTTAAAATTAAATCAGAAAAACTATTGACAAATAAAACATTGTGTAGTATAATTAGCACAGAAGTTAAATCAAAGGAGGAGCCAAGGTGATAGAAGATAAGATTATTAAAATACCTCGAAGCCTTATCAATAATCTATCTCTAAATAAAAAGAGAGTTGTCGCCTTTGCTGCAATCATTGCTTCTGACTGGTCTGGAACAGGCTATGAAAGCCTTGTAGAATACTCCCTCTATTCTGATTTTAGAGGAAAAAAGGGAGTGATAAACCAATTCAAAGAACTGGTGGGGAGTTTCTTTGATGTTGGCTACTTCGCAAAGTCAGATGGGGGTATAGTTTACATCAACCATGAAGAACAGTTTGGTATTATCTATTATAGCGAGTTCCAGAAAATATTGCAACTACGAGCCGAGTATAAATTGAATGGGTGTAGGTTAAATCATGCTTATGTACTGTTGCTCCTTGCCCACATCAGATTGAATATGAACTATCAAAAAGGAAAGCCGGTATATTACTCTAATTTGTTGGTTCGTATTTCTAAAAATACAGGTCTATCTGTTCGCAGCATATCTTCCTGTCTAAAGGTATTAGAAGAACTTGATATAATTCATAATGAAGAACTTCCAAGATATAAAGATAATAATGGTGGTTGGCACTCCAATGTACGAATTTTCGTGAATATGAAATTATATGGAACTGTATCATATGACTGGCATCGTGAGATTTTAAAAAGTATAAGGCATCTTAGAACTAACCAAGGAATTAATAGGAGGACATAAAAAGTGAACAATGTTAGAGGGCTGAATAATATCAGTTCATTAAAAAAGAAAATATTAGCCAAAAATGCAGATGAAGAATGGCAAGCATATTTTTATAAACTTCGTAATAAAATTAAACCAAGTTCGGAACGCCAAATGAAAACTACGTATTCTGTATGGATCAATGGCTATAAGGATCTATCATACTTTGTATATTGTGGTGATACAGAATGGAGATATTACTGTAAGTTTATCAACAGTATTTTAAGTTCAATCCGCAAAGGTGAAAGCGACTATTGCTTTCATATCTATCAAATAGCGGATTTATTAAAATTTGAGCATGATAGACTTGAAGCTATATGGCTCCCTGAATATCAGTGTTTTAAGGTTTGGTTAAATTAAATCAGAAAAATAATTGATTTAGCAATATTATAAATAAAAAATAATTAGAGGAGAAATTATTAACTATGGAAAACAAAATTGAAATTTTTACTAACACAAATTTTGGCTCTATTCGTACATTATCTATTGATGGTGAGCCGTGGTTTGTTGGAAAGGATGTTGCAGAAATACTTGGTTATCATGATACTGCAAAGGCAATTAGAGTTCATGTTGACGAAGAAGATAAACAAATTTTCAAGGTGGACGAAATGGCAACCTTGAAAACATCAAATTATGGTGTGTTTATTATCAACGAAAGTGGCTTATACAGTCTTATTCTTTCGAGCAAACTTCCGACAGCAAAGCAATTCAAGCGTTGGGTAACCTCAGAGGTTCTTCCGGCTATAAGAAAACATGGAATGTATGCTACGGATGAATTAATTAATAATCCTGATTTTGCAATTCAAGTATTTACAGAATTAAAAAAAGAAAAAGAAAAGTCTAAGCAACTTGAATTACAAAACGAACAGCAAAGACAAATAATTGGAGAACTTCAACCTAAAGCAGATTATATGGATATGATATTAAGAAACAAAAGTTTAGTTACTGTCTCTCAAATAGCAAAGGATTATGGAATGACAGCTCAAGAACTAAATAGTCTTTTGCACGACTTAGGAATTCAATACAAACGAAATAATCAGTGGTTGCTCTATGAAAAGTATCAGAGCATGGGATATACTCATTCTCGAACCTATTATACACACACCAAAAACGGTTGCCCTATTGTAAATATGACAACACAATGGACACAAAAAGGAAGATTGTTTCTATACGAAAAATTAAAATCTGTAGACAAACATCCTTTAATTGAAAAGGAAGGTTGATAATGGAACAAAAGAGTTGTTTAAAACTTATTTATAAAATACATAGCCGACAATTAAAAAAAGCAAATTGGAAACTTACTCTTCCGCTTAATGTAGCAATGACTGATTTCCCGGAAACGATTGTTTCATTAAATGATAGCCAGCTGCTTCGATTTATAGATGAGTTGAATGGTGTTACAGATGTAGATAACAAGGTTAAAAGCATCCAACACAAAATCAAGATGGAAAAGAAAAAACCTAAGAGTAGAGAAACGAGAACAATCATTAAAAATTTATATGATACTCTATATTCATTGCGGTTTAAAAAAGACTATGTGTGTGTGATTATGGATAGTAACAAAGATTATGACAGAGCAAATTTAGGTTTTAGTATAAATGGTATTGAGTATAAAAGATTTCTTGGAACAAATGGTGGAATTAAAAATTCTACAATCGTATATGTAAATGCAAAACTTTATCCGGAGTTAAAGAAACGAATGGACAATGGACGCAATAAAGAAATACCACTTGTGCCGGCAAAATTAGAGGCGTACCAAGCACTTATTTGTTCTGGGTCTATTCCTATTCCAGAGCCAAAAGGAATTATCGTTGTTAAAGACTGTATAACACACTTTAAGGACAATGTTATTATGATTAACGATGAAACCAACGGTGAGCCAGTTGTGACAAAAATTGATGACTATGAAATTGAGCATAATGACTCAGACGGTTATGGTCTTATGTTGCCATCCTATTCTCGCAAGGTTAATGGGTATTTTACCGGTGACTATGAAAACACTATCTCAGGTATAAATACACGATATGCATGGACTAAAGGTATGGTTTATACATTTGATTATATTGAGTTTGCGGAAAAGGTTTCTGGCACTTATGAAATTACAGATGTATGGGGTGACAAGCGAGATATTAGGGATGCAGAAGTGATTTTAACAGAGTCGATGCTTAAACTGTGGGGTAGTTATAATAGCTGGGAGGATTATTATTCTAATTGCCAGAAAAATCATTATCAGTTTTCTGTAACGAAGATTACACCTCAAACATTAGAGAATGTACGCAATACGAATTATCAGTTTTTGCAAAGTTACCAATTTACTGATGATGAGTTAAAAAAACTATGTCAACCCACAATTGACGAGATAACGGGCGTACTCGGTTTGGACTACAGAAAGAGTTTGGTTTTTCTTGCCGGGTTTGGACTTAATGATGATAATGCATATAGTGAGAACTTAGATTATTGTGTCCGTGCTTTAATGATTGACAAACGAATGATTAATGACTCGTTTATTCGCCATAAGATATGGAATATGATAACAAAGCGTATTGAGATGGCAAAACGTGGTGCTATTAAGGTAAGTGGAAATTTTGCCATGATTTCCGGAGACCCATATGCCTTGTGTCAGAGTATGTTTGATCTTGAGATAACAGGTATTTTAAAAGCCGGAGAACTTTATCACAAGTATTGGATTGACAAAGGTTCTGACGAATTGGCGTGCTTCCGTGCACCTATGACGTGTCACAACAATATACGTAGATTAAAACTTAATAAAGGCAAACAAGCAGCGCATTGGTATCAATACATTGATACAGCAGCAATTTTGAATTGCTGGGATACAACTTGCGATGCGATGAATGGTGCCGACAAGGATGATTCACCAAACTGTCCTTGTAAAACTCGGTGAACCTGTAATTGCAGGGTGTCCATATCTTTAAATGGGCTAACGGTGGAGAGCTTAACACTTAATACCGTGCCAAGGCTTTATGCAAGGTGTAACGACTATCGAAAGCGAGAGCAAGGAGAAAAACCTTGTTTGCAGTAAGTAGAGTACATTCAGTTTGAGATAACTGTTTGGAAGTGCCGAGACTTGTGTTTTGGTAACAGAAATACAAGTATGATATAGTCTAATCCCCTATTGAAATATCGGGAAACCGAGGGTACAAATGGGAGATACCAACATGGACACGGACAATCCAATTATTATTCGTAATACACTTAATTCGCCAACTATTGTTTGTGTTCAGAGAAAAGCTGAAAAGGTTATACCGACAGAAGAAGATATTATTAAAGCAAATAAACTCGCTTTTAATGATGATATTGGTACTGTTACAAACCATGTTACCAGTATGATTGAGGTGCAAGCTGGTTTTGAGCCCAGAACACCAGAGTATGAAACGCTTTCTTATAGAATCATGTGCGGTCAACTATTTCAGCAGAATACGATTGATTAACTATTAGTCACTTCACATAGCGATATGTGTTGAAAACAAGGTGAACATATAAATATATGGTGTCAGTCAAACGCTTAGTAATTGCAGGAAATGGCAATGAATTGATTGGCTAACTGGGAAAATCTAAGTGTGTGGCTTATATCAACGGGAGATTGGTATGAGCATTTACAAAAAGTATGGCATATATGGAATAAGAAATAAGATAAATAACAAGATATATATTGGAAAAACTATGCAGAGTTTTGGTGATAGATGGGATTGCCATAGAGCAATGTTAAATGGCGGCTATCATGATAATAAACATTTGCAAAGAGCTTGGGACAAGTATGGCAAAAATAATTTTGAATTTATGATTCTTGTTGACTGCCAAAATGGTGAAACACTTGAAGATGTAAATAAACTTGAGATTGAAAAGATTGCAGAATACAAGAAACTAAAACTCGCATACAACATACATAATGGTGGAGATGGCGGTCTGTTTTTAGGAAAACACTTGTCAGACGAAGCTAAAAGAAAAATTGGCGAGAAGAACAGAATCAATATGACTGGAAGGAAACTTTCAGAAAAAACGAAAAAGAAAATGAGTTCTTCTCAAAATGAAAGGTATGCGAGGTGGACAGATAGCGATAGAGAAGAATGGGGGAAGATGCTATCTGAATCATTGACTGGAATTAAAAAGCCATCGCTTAGTAATTCAATGAAGGGAAATAAGCGTGGTGCTAAATATACTACTGAACAGGTTTTAGAAGTTCGTAAACTTTTTGAACAAGAAAATAAGACATATAGAGAAATAGCAGAACAATTAAATATGCCACGCTATACGGTTTATTTGATTGCAACATATAGAAGATGGAAAGACATATAAGCCACACATAAGACAATCCAGTGCCAAGCCGTGATAGTGATATTACGGAAGGTCAAACGACTAAGACATACGTTCTCACAGAGAATATGAAGTCTGTACCTCAACGGTGCAAATCCGTTTTGGGAAGTGCCTTGCATCTCATTGAGATGAAGATATAGTCTATTCCCTATTTAAATATCTGGAAACAGAGGGTATAAAAGAGAGCGAAAGGAATTATAGCAAAACCAATGCCTAAGTATTGGTATAATGTTAGAGATAATATCGTCAAGGATGGCGATGATGAAGAAACGACTGTACGGAAAAATTTCCATAGGAAAATAACCGCATCAAACAAACCGTACTTTATGACATATGTTTATCCTGCTTTAAAGGCAAGTACAAACAAATATCAAAAGAACAATGAGTATGGCGTGAGTATGCGGTTCGCAAAATTCGGCATTCATACTTTGCAGGAATTAAAGGCATATGAGCCTAAGACCAAAGAAATGGAGGATTATTTAGATTATTACAAGAAATACTTCCCTGTTGGTGTAAATCCTTGTGTGGTTAATCGGATATGCTGGATTTTTGAAAATGAGTTTAACGAGTATTTATCAAAAACGCAAATTCATGCAAAGTTCGATTACTCAATCTTGAAAAGCAATGTTAGTTATACTAAGAAGGACTATCAAGACATTCTTAATTTGTACTCTATGTACAAGCAAAAAGTTAAGGATTATATGTTCAAATCCTCTTTTGCGCGAATGGACGAGTACGATGCGGCAAAAGAGCGGCGAATACTTATTGGTTGGTTTAGAAGAAAATGTGAAGAAATATGTAGCAACGAAGATGAATTATGTGATATTGTTCTTGACATCTGTTATAAGCGAGAAACTACAAAGCAATTTGCATGGGATATATGCAGCGATGTGATTTTAAAAAATCTTTTAAAAAACAACGGATATAAAATTAATTATCCAAAGATGGTTAAAGATAAAGGTGAGTTTGAATATTGCGGAGAAAATTTTGTAATGTGCGAAAAAGTGATTGGTGGCGATGAAGATGATGATATTGAATGAAAAAAAGTATGCTGAATTTTGTTTAAGCAATCGGACGCTTGGTCGGAATCCTTATATAACACTTTCAATTCTCGCAAAGTATTATTACTATGTTTGCGGATATAAGAAAAAGAAGATTATCGAAGAACTTACGGCATTTATCGAAAAATACTACAACAAATACAAACCAAATCATTTGTATTGGGATGAAAACATCGAGAAACTATCGAATAGTGTAAAAAAGCATCCATTATTTGAAGCTGACTATGTATGTATCACGGATAATGAAATAAACACCATCCAAAGCATTCATAACAAAGTGTTGGAGCGGCTGGCTTTTACATTGCTGTGCATTGCAAAACTAAATTCGTTAAAGAACCCAAATAACAATGGATGGGTAAACGCCGAAGCGAAAGAAGTTTTCAGTCTAGCTAGAATATCCTGCAATGCCTATGAGCGATATGCAAAGCTGTGCGAGTTGAGTTCTCTTGGATTGCTTGAATTTCCAAAGAAGAATGACAATCTGAATTGTAGAGTTACATACATAAATAACGAAGGCAAAGTTGCTGTTAGGGTAGATGATTTTAGAGAACTTGGTTATGAGTATCTAAAATATTGCGGTGCTCCACTAATCAAATGCCAGGAATGCGGCAAGTTAATCCGTAACAACAAGTATGGCAACAAAAAATATTGTTCGGATTGCGCCGTGTATGTTCCAAAAGAATATAAGACGGTGAGATGTGCCGATTGTGGCAAAGAGTTTGAAGTTGCCGCTAAAAACAATAATACATTTTGCTGCGATGAATGCTACACAATTTATCGTCGAAAGTACAAAGCGGAAAAAGAAAGAGAACGCAGAAACAAACAAAAATGTGGCGATGTGTGATTGTTTGACATGGAATTTATGTTTGCGTGGACAGCACAATTTTGAGAGAATTTCATTTCAACTACCAAATTACGCTCCTACTTTGAGGGTAATTTGACACCCTCTAAAAACCTATGTTTTGCTATAGTGGAGGGAATATAAAAGAGTACAGCCCTCTGTTCTCATTTCTTTATCTTTCTCTTTTCTTTGTGTAATGCACTGGCGTGGCAATAACTGCGCCAGATGCAAACAATATAATATTTATATTGTGGCTAAAAAAGTCGTCTTTGTAAAAAAAGAGTTATTGGGAATTCAAGAATTCATTTTTAAATTTCTGCTTATGGGTAGGTAGAGCGTAATTGGTATCGCACCGGACTGTAACTCTGGTTCTTAATTGACACTGTTGGTTCAAGTCCAACCCTGCCCACCAATTTAAAATAGTTTTATTATATATTCTCATATAGTTCATATGGTAGAACACCTGACTGTTAATTAGGAAGCCGTAGGTTCAAGCCCTACTATGAGAGCTATTGTAAACCGCAGTATGGGAAACTGTCAAAATATCGGAGTTCATTTCTAAACAGCCCTCTCCGAGGCACAATCGCCCTAAAAAGTATCTGTAACGCTTGGTAAATATGCTGGTGTAGTACAACGGTAGTATGAGAGACTTGTAATCTCTGAATAAGTTTTTGACTCACTTCACCAGCTCCATAAACTGCTTTGCAGTTCGATTTTAACAAAATGGGCGGAAGCCCCTGACCTCTAAGGTCGGGGATGGATAGCCCATCAGCCATAAGGCTGATTTATAATATATTGACATAATATATTTATGTCATAATTCATCCAGAAACAACAATACAAGAATGAGCGTATTGTATATCCTGTGTTACAAAGAGCGATAACCAAGCTGTAATACAGAGTCTATGAAAGGAGAACGGATTAGAGGCAATCATTCCTCTATGATAAGGGTGTCAGGTATCCTCTTTTTCCCGTAACCAGTCGGGATGTAAAATGTGCAAAGTCAGTTTTGCAGACAGCCTGAAATAACCGTGGGACACACGGGGTTAGCTCACTCTTACTGTACAGACCACTGTACTTGAACGAGAAGCTCCCACCTTTAAGCGAAGCGTAGGCGGCGGGAGTATGTCACAATAAAGAAAAGGTGGATATAATCATTGAAACAAATTAATAATGAAGAAATGAAGAAACTAATTGATAATAAGTATGTACAAAATAGTAAAAAAGGTCTTGTTGACAAATACGATAATGTTGTTGGATTTTATCACACAAAAAATAAACGGTATATCGAGGATAAATATGTAGATATTGCAAAGAAATTGCTATAAAAGAGGGTTTGCTATATAAGCAAAAAGAAGATAGAACAGATGGTATTTATTGGTATAGTTTTTGACGAAGTAACCGATTTACAATATCTGTATCAGCCAATCTCTCTGTTATTATCGAAAGTATTCAGAAAAATGGTAAAATAACTCCAAGCAGGTCTGAATCAGTATAAAGAGTGTGTTAGAATAACTCTCATGGTTTTTAGTACCATATGTGTTTAGCTTTTCTATATTGCATGAGAGGATTGAATAGATATTATTAAATAATAAAATTTGGAGGAACATAAAGCTTGATTAGTAGATTAGATAATGAAAACGAGGAACAATTTATATGGAGAATAGGACAAGACAAAGATAATGGCTTAATTGATTTAAGTTGGGAACAAATAGCTGATATAATCAATAAAGAATTTAGAAGTGACATATCAGAATACCGTAGTGAAGCTGCATATAGAAAACCATATCAGCAAGCTAAAAGATTTTTGGAGAATAATGCATTTAACAACTATTTGAATAATTCTTATACAAGTGAATTGCAAAATGCTAAATATGAAATACAAAAAGAAAAACAAAAACTATTTGATGAACGAACTGCTCTAAATAAGACACTAAGGGAAAATGCAAGAGTTGAAGAAGATTTATCCAAGCTGGAACTTCTTATAAGAAATAATGGTATGACAACTATGCCACGAGTTCAAAATATTTATGATAATTCAGACAACGACTTGTTTATTGCGTTGTCTGATTTTCATTTAGGTGTAAAAACAAATAATTATTTTGGTGTTTATGATTCTGATGTTGCTGCGGATAGATTAGAGCAATATCTTGAAAAAATCGTAAAAATAAGGGAATTACATAATTCTGAAAATGCTTATGTTCTATTACTTGGAGATTTGTTAAATGGAGAAATTCATTTTACAACACAACTTGAAAATAGAGAGAATGTTACCGAACAAATACAAAAGACAGCAGAATTGATTTCTGCATTTGTATATGAGTTAAGTAAGCATTTTAAGAATGTATATGTAAATGGTGTTGCCGGGAACCACTCACGAACTTCATTTAAAGATCAAGTTCTAAGAGGAAATAGGCTGGATAATCTTATTCCATGGTATATGAAAGCCAAATTGGCACATTTAGACAATATTATATTTATTGATGGCAATAATTATGATGCAACTATTGGACGTTGCACAGTTAGAGGAAAAGAATATTTATTAGTCCATGGAGATTTTGACAGTTTTAGCGAAAAAGGAGTTTCAAAACTTGTAATGATGCTTGGATTTAAACCTACTGCTATCTTCTATGGGCATTTACATCGTTGTTCATATGACGATATTGCCGGAGTAAAGATTATTAGAAGTGGTAGTTTTAGCGGTACATCTGATGATTATACAATTTCAAAAAGACTAAGTGGAAATCCATCCCAGATGGTTTGTATTGTTGATAATGATGGGATCAGTGCTTGCTATCCTATTGAATTAAAATAGTGAGGGGAATAAGAAAATGACTAAAAGTGATATTATTAATAAAATTGCCGACAGAACAGGTCTACCAAAGACCTCTTGCGAATCAGTTATAGATATTTTTGCAGACGAGATTAAAAACTGTCTTGTTACTGGCGATAAATTAATTATTAAAGGATTTATCGGATTTGAAGTAAGTGAACGACCAGAACGTGAAGGTAGAAATCCCAAGACCGGTGAGGTTAGCACATTTCCGGCCGTGAAGTCCGTAAAGTGTAAAATTAGCAGATCAATTAAAGATGCGGTCAATGGAAAGTGAGAATAACAAAAATGAGAAGATATCATTTTGAAGATTATAAGAAATTAAGTGATTATATAGTTGAAAACGCACAGAATGGTTTTTACACCGTTACTGTGCTTTTTTACGATGATGCATTAGCTTTATTACGTGAGTTAATACGTTATAAGGATGTAAACATAGAAGCTCTGGATATTAAACCAGTAGAATATGATGGATATGATAAAGAATATTATGTATCTCTTGCGGATGATATGGTTGCTTCAGTTGAACCGGCATATGTTGGTGATAGATATTTGAATGCGGAGGCAGATTTAACATTGATTGTCGGGGATGCAAGTTCTGCTATCATTAAAAATCTTCCCGCGAATAAGTGTCGTGAAATATATATTGGTAATGCCGATGATGAAACGGAAGATTATAATTATGTACCAGATTGTAGCAATAACAACAATAATTTTGACAGACTTTTTGAAAATGCAGAACTTTTAAAAGACAAAGATGATAAGATTATAGGAATTCAAATGGATGTAGAATCTCTTTTTAAATATCTATTAAACCTTTTAAATACCTTCTTCCACTCAATAGATTAAATATTTGTTATGAATTGGAGGTGGCATTATGACAAAGAAGGAAATTGGTAAAGTAGCATATGCATGTTGCCGGTGCAACGAACACTTTAATTCTATGACTCAATTTTATAAGTCATATAGTGAATTATATGCAAGAACCGGATATTTGCCCACTTGTAAAAACTGTCTTAATAAATTATTTGATTCTTATATACAAAAATATGGAGATGCCCGAAAAGCTATGCAGAGAATTTGTATGGCTTTTGATTTATACTATAATGATTCTATATTTGATACTTGTGATGATGGAACAAGTGCAATGCTTGGAAATTATATTAAAAGATTAAATATGGTTCAGTATAAAGGGCGAACATTTAGTACGAGTCTTGATGAAGGTTTTGAATTTAATAAGACCTCTTATAAAAAGAAAAATATTTCTAAACAACAAAAATCAAAGGAGCCAGAAGTCGAGGAGATTAATCAAACAGATATCGAAAAATGGGGAATCGGGTTTGAAGGTGTTGATTATGATATTCTTAACTCTCATTATAAATTACTAAAAACTGCAAACCCAAATTATGATAGCAATCAAGAAATTTTCATTATTGATTTATGTTATACAAAAATGCAGCAAATGAAGGCTGTTCGTGAAGGTCGGGTTGATGACTATAATAAACTTACTGATTCATATAGAAAATCATTTACGCAGGCTGGGCTAAAAACGGTTAAAGATTCTAATATAAACGAAGAATTTACAATCGGTATAAATGCTGAAACTATTGAAAAATATACGCCCGCCGAATATTACAAAAACAAAGAACTTTATCGTGATTTTGATAATATTGGTGATTACATTAATAGATTTTTACTCCGTCCTTTAAGGAATCTGATGCACGGTACTAAGGATAGAGATTATGAGTATTTTGTAAAGGACGAAGAAAATGAAGATATCTACCAAGACGAAGAATGATATCATTCAAGAACCCAAAAAGCATTATAAAAATAGAAATGCAGATGAACGACAGGGTGAGTTATATAAGAAATTTCCATCAGATAGTTTTTTAGGTAATGGAATAAACGTTGACCATTTTATGCAATGGCTAACTTTTTTTAGAAGGAATTTACATAGATTTGCAATGGATTATCTCGGATTAAAACTTCACTTATATCAAATTATAATGCTGTATTTAATGGGTGTTAATCAATTTATAGTGGTTATTGCGTCCCGTGCATCCGCAAAATCATTTATTATAGCGTTATATGCTTGTTGTAGATGTATTTTATATCCGGGTTCATGGATTGTGCTTTCGAGTGCTACGAAGGCTCAATCAAAATTACTTGTATCAGAAAAAATACAAAAGGAATTAATGAACCTATCCCCTACTTTACGGAAAGAAATTTTAAAAATAAAAGACAATCAAAATGAAGTCATAGTGTATTTCAAAAATCATAGTACAATCACCGTTGTTCCTGCCAGCGAAAATGGACGTGGTTATCGTTCTAATGTTATTGTAAGAGAAGAATTTAGACAGATTAAAAAGTATGTTGACGATAGTATTCTTTCTCCATTTCAGGTTATTAGACAAGTACCGTATTTGAAAGATGATTATTATGTAAACATATCAGAACTTCAAGAAGAACCAGTTGACATTTATATTAGTTCAAGCTGGTTTGATAATGGACAAAACTGGATGTGGGGCATCGTTGACCAAACGTATGATGAAATGCTAAAAGGGAAAGCATCTTGTTTGCTTGCTTTTGATGAGTCTATAGCTTTAATGCATAAGATTAAAACAATGAGATATTTTCAGACCGAGAAAAAAAAACAAGACCCAATTACTTGGCAATTAGAATTTCTAAATACAAGATTAAAAGAAAATCGGTTTGCATTCTTTACATATAGTATGTTGCAACAAAATCAAAGAGCAAAACGACCTTTTTATCCAAGAACATTGTTTGATTTTAAAGCCGGAAGAAAAAATCCATATGACATCTCAAAGCAAAATGGTGAAATCAGAATTGTTGCTTGTGATATGGCTTTCGTTGAAAATAAAAAGAACGATAACTCCATTTTTTCTTGTATGCGTTTATTACCTGATTATATAACATATAGTAGAGATTCTTCAAGTGATATTGAAATTGACAATGGTTATAGAAGAATCATTTCTTATATTGAATCCGTACAAGGTGGAGATGTAACAAGACAAGCTATTAGAATTAGACAGTTATTTGAAGATTTTGGTGCTGATTATATTGTTTTAGATATGAGAAATGCAGGTAGAAATGCCGCTTAATATGGAAACATATTATGTTATTAGCGCAGAAGAAACTGGAACGCTGAAATGCCAACCAGAGTGGAAGGCTGTGTTTAAAAGCATGGTCACACGCAACGCATAGGTGGTGAACCTATTTTAGAATATAATCCACCCAAGAGGCTGCGCTACCTAAAATAAATAAGAGATTTGTTGGACAAATACCGACCACTTTTACAAAACACAAAAGAAACAGATAATCCATCTGTTTTTTTATGTTAGGAGTGATGTCATGTTAATTAGCAAAACAGTTAAATTAAAGTGGAATCCAAAAAACAAGCGATATTATGAATCATTTGGATATATATACACACGAATGAGCGACGAGTTTGAGGTTAATCCTAAACATTTAAAAGATGGTTGTAATGCAATCGTTGATATTCAGTGTGATTATTGTGGCACACATTATACAAAGCGATGGTGTAATTATGTTTTAGAAAATCAAAATTCAGTTATTCATAAGGATTGTTGTATAAAATGTAGAAAGTATAAAATACAAGAGTCTGTTATGAATACTTATGGTGTTAATAGTGTATTGAGTCTTCCAAATATTAAAGACAGAATTAAAGAAACAAACATTCAAAAATATGGTGCTGAAAATCCTTTTGCCTCTGAGCCGATAAAGCGAAAAATAATATGTACCAATTTAAGTAGATTTGGTGTTAAAAACCCTTTGCAAAATAAAAGCATTTTGAAAAAAGTAAGCGACACATGTGAAAAAAGATATGGCGTTAAATATTATATTTTATTACAAAAATTATCAGGAAGTTCAAGTCCTGTTTGGAAAGGTGGCATTTCCAGACAAAGAAGCGAAAGATTTACATATGATTATATTAAATGGCGCAAATCCGTTTTTATACGAGATAATTATACTTGTCAATGTTGTGGAACGAAAAATAGCAAAGGTCTTAATAAAACAGTTAGATTAAATGCATACCATATTTATAATTGGAAAGATTATGAAGAAAAAAGATATAGTATAGAAAATGGAATTACACTATGTGAAAAATGTCACAATAAGTTTCATAGTATTTATGGAAAAGTTAAGAATACAAATAAACAATTAAACAAATTTCTTATTGATTATGGTAAAAAGGTATGCTGAACTAATAGGAATAAAACTATTAGATGTTTTAGATAAAAAACTAAAACGGTAACATATTGATTGCAATTTATGATTTACTTGCTAAAGTTATGTATGATGAAGAAAGAGGCGTTGAGTACTCTCCCCTATCTTGTATGAATGATGATTCTGTAGCTAATAGAATTAAAATTGAGGGAGCGTTACCATGTATTTTTGTTATAAATGCAACCCAGAAATTAAATAGTGATATTGCCCTCGATTTTAGGCGTGTTCTTGATAGTAATAAAATTGATCTTTTAATTACGTTTGAGCAGGCAAGCGAAGAATTTTTGCCAAATGTAAAAGAATATGTTGGTGCATTGGATGCTACTACACAAGTTTTCTATGAAGCGCCGTTCTTAGAAACTCAGGCTCTTATTAGTGAAACTACTGATTTGGTCTATGAGAAAAAGCCGGATACAGGTGTAATTGTTGTTCGTGAACAAGGTGTAGCAAGAAAAGACCGTTACACATCTGTTTCATATGGTTCTTGGTTTGCGAGTTTATTGGAACGTGACTTATTATGTCAAAGTAACGATTATGAATTTGTTACATTTATAAATTAGGAGCTAAATATGGAAGTAAGTTTGTACTGTTGTTATTTTATTGATGTTCGCAATTATTTAACCTAACGGGAAAGAAGTCTCCCGCCTCTATAGTCGGCGGGAGGATGTCGCATAAATCGCTAAATTTAGTTTGAAAGGAGGATGGACATATGGCAGATAACCATCAGAACTATGCTACTATTAATTCAAAGAAGAAAAAGAATAACTATCGTCCTCCGCAAAGTAAAAGTTTTGAACAGAACGGTCAGCAAGGACGGACAGCAAATATCATAAATGAATTTAATTCATATAAAAGTTCTATGGAATATTCAAACTATTATTTTGGTTTTAATATTTTTGATTTATATTCACCCGAACAGTTAGCTGCTCTTGTTAAAGATCCTATGGGTAATAATGAGATTTTGCGTGAAATTTCTCTTATTTTATATGGTACAAATGGTGTATATACAAATACAGTTGATTATATGGTTGCTATGCCCACTCTTGATAGAGTTATTGTTCCTCATGGAAAAAATGTATCTAAGAAAAAACGAAATAAGGAACTTATGGAGTCGACTTTAAGAATCATAAAAGACAAAGAAATTGTAAGGGATGCATTATTTAAAGCAATGATTGAGGGTGTCGCCTTTTATTATTTTGAAACAACGTCTCGTCTTCAGTCAAACAAAAAAACGCTTACAGATTATGATGTCGAAAGTATTGTTGAAATTAATGAACTCGGAATTAATGCAAGTGTAATTTCATTGCCGGTTGATTACACAAGAATTGTTGGTATTAAAAATTCATCATATGTATTAGCTTTCAATCTTGACTATTTTGATATTGCCGAAGGTGAATCAACTGAAAATCGGCTAAGAAAATATCCAAAAGAAATTAGGGATGCTTATATTGCAAGGAAGAATCATTCGACACAAAACAATGGAAATTGGATTATCTTAGACAACACAAAAACGATTGTTCATAAAATTCGTTCTAAGAGAGATGAAAAATATGGTAGACCATTAGTTTTGGCTGCTATAAGTGATATTCTATATGGTGATTACTTTACTCAGACAAAAAGAAATGTTCTTGATGAAATAAATAACAGAATCGTTTATCAGACATTTCCAGAGGGTAAAGACAAAGGTACTTCGGCACTAACAAAACAGCAGCAACAAAATCAGCACGATTCAGTTAAAAGTGCCGTAATGAATAAAAATAATCGTGGCGGTATTTCTTTCTTTTCTGTAGCTGCCGGCACGAAAATAAATTCTATTGATGCATCTAACACAGATATCTTTGATGATAAATATGAGTCAAATTTGAATGACAAAGTTTCACTTGATATGGGTATTGCCGCCGCTTTACTTAATGGTGTAGGTAGTGGTAGCTATGCCGCGCAAGAGCAAAACTTGGAATTGATTACAGCACAATTATTTCAATGGATTGAGCAAATCGCAGAGGAATTAAATAAGTGTATTTCCGCAAATATTATCAAAGACTCTAAGAATTGGGTTGAGTGTAGATATTTACCTATTACCCATGTTAATAAAGGCAAAATGGTTAGTTACACAAAAGATTTGTATTTGCAAGGTAAAGGCAGTTTGTCATTGTGGGCAAGTGCGTGTGGTATTTCACCAGATGTATTCTTTGCTTTGCTTGATCAGGAATTAGAGGAAGATTTGGAGAATAAATACCCCGTACACATTACAAGCTTTGTTGCTTCTGGAAAACAGAGTAACGGAAGACCTGTTACAGATAATCCAACCGATAATACTGTTGTGTCTAGGTCGAACAATGGTAACGCAATACCAACTCCGAGTGATAATAAGTGAGGATATTATAATTGGAAAAGAAAATATTTGATATGGAATATCGAACACAATGGAAGAAAGAGGTTGAGTTTCTTAAATCCGTAAATATTCGATATACATTTGTTATAAATGAAAATGGTATATCTACATATAAATATAAAAAAGATGGTGAGTTGTTTAGGCAACTCGCCGTTTTTTATAAAGATTTTTAGAGATTAAATGGAGTGATTAAATTGACAAAAAAATCAGATGAGCAATTTCGTAATGAATTATATGAAATTAACAAGGATTTGATACCATTAGAACCATATATAAATTCAAAAGAAAAAATTAAAATTAAATGTATATGTTGTGGGAATGTTTTTAGTTCAAGTCCGTCTAATTTATTAGCATCACATGGTTGCTCTATTTGTGCAAGAAAATCAAGGCATGATACTCAATGTATGACAAAAAATATTTTTAAATCTCGGCTTGATAAAATACAGCCAAATTTGGTTTTGTTATCAGATTATTATAATTCATATACAAAAGTTAGAGTTAGATGTAAAATATGTGGTAATGAATATAATGCTTTTCCAAATAATTTGTTAAGAAATTATGGTTGTAAGCAATGTTATCGTAATAATCATAAACCGAGAAGTAGAGATGAATTTATTGGTCGTGTAAACGAGATAAATGATGCATTTTATATAGGTGAAGATTATATAAACGGGAAGGAACTTTGCTCTATAACTTGTAAAATATGTGGATATGAACGGAGTGTTATTCCAAATTTATTTCTATCAAGAGGTTGTAGATGCCCAAAATGTGATGGAAATATTAAAATAACACCAAATGAATACAGAGATTTTGTTTATAATAAGAATAAAGATATTATTGTTGTTTCTGATTACATAACGGTTAAAGATAAATTATTATACAAGTGTGATATATGTGGTAAAAGATGGAATGAAACACCAGAAGTGTTTAGGGCAAGAGATTTTAGATGTAAATTTTGTCAAAGACAATATTCTAAGTTAGAGTATGAAATACAAAATAATTTGATAAAATTTGGTGTTGATTTTGAAGAACAGAAAACTTTTGATAATTTACTTGGTGTGGGAAACAGAAAATTATCATATGATTTCTTTGTGCCATCTAAAAATTTGCTAATTGAAGCACAAGGTTTACAACATTATAAACCAATTAAATATTTTGGTGGAGAAAAGAAATTTAAAATTCAAAAAGAACACGATTCAAGGAAAAGAACTTTCGCAAAGAATAATGGTTTTGATTTAATTGAAATTTCTCAAAAAGATTATAATAGAATACCAGAAATATTAAATGAAAATATTAGTTAATTAGAGTACCTGAAATGGTTCTCTTTTTATATATAACACACACGAAAGGCGGTGAAACGTATGAAAATGTTTGAAATTTCGAGTAAACAAAATAAAAATGGCAGACGAAAATTCAAAGCTATTTTATACAAAATCTTTCCTGATTCTTGTGTGGACGAAGCCAATCAAGTTGGAACTAATTATAATAAAAATGGTATAACGTGGATTAGAGAGTATTGTGAAAAAGCCCTGCCAAGTATTAGTGGAATGAGCCTGCGTTGTGAATTTGTGGATGAAGAACGAACTCAATTATGTGGTCATGGAGATACAGATATTATTGACGGTGAACCGATATTTGAGGATGCTGTTGTGATTGGTATATTTACCAAAGGTTACATCAAAGATATAGAAACAGATGAAGGTATTATTACCGCTTGTATTGGAGAAGGAGAAATTGATGCGCAATGTTACCACAATTTTGTTACAAAATTAGAAGAGGATATTGCAAATAATATATATCCAAATGGTAGCGTTGAAATTATGCATACAGAGCATAATGAAGGAATTGTGTATAAATATGGTTATAAAGACCAAGGAAGGATTCCAACAGAATTTATTCATTCAGGATATGCATTACTTGGCGTTGCCCCCGCAGATGATAATGCCAAATTGATTGAACTTAACAAAAAACATAAGGAGGATTTAAACAAAATGAATGAATTAGAAATTAAAGCTCTTGTTTCACAGGTTGTTGATGAAATGTCTAACCATACCTCTGAAATCAATAAGTGCAAAGAAGAATGTGCGGCTAAGATTGCAGAAACAAATCAGGCTCTTGAACAGGCAATTAGTGAAAAGAATGAAATTGAAGCAAGTTCCCAGAAGATTAAAGCTGCTCTTGAAAAACTACAGGGTGAGTGGGATGAGCTTAGTAAAAAGTGGGATGAACTTTGGAACGAAAAGAAAGCCCTTGAAAAGGCACTTGCCGAGGCACAGGCAAAAGAGAGACTTAATGAGATGAATTCTGCTATTGCCGAATTTACAGATGAAGAAAAGGCATATGCGCAGGCTGAAATTGATGCTTTTAATGCAGACCCTATTACTTCCGAGGTTAATTCAGTAGTAAATAAGATTTGGGAAGGCATTGGTAAGGCTGCAAAAGAAAAAACTGTTGCCGAACAGAATTCTGCTAATGATACGGTAGAAGATATTTTCAGTGAAGTTGGATCTGCCTCTACTTCCAAAGAAGATTTAAATATTTTCTAATAGAAAAAAATATTTTTGAAAGGATGGAAAATAATAATGATTAAATGGCATACACGATATGCCAAATAGTCCGCTATAAAACGAAAGTATTATAGTGCTTCCCTTTGAATTGCTGGGACACCCTTATAGTCTTTCTACTACAACATAGTGATGAAATAAACACAAGTGTGAATGTTTGAAAAAAGAAAGAATTGGGCAATCAGCAGCTAAGCTCCGAATAGGAGAAAGTTCAACGACCATCCCTGGAATGGGAGTAGGATTATAAGCGATTGATAATCCGAAGTGGAGGGCATCTAAACTTATATATTAAGCAAGCAGGATGAAGATATGGTCTTGTCTCATATGAAAGTATGAGAGATTTTTAATCTACTCGGTGTAGCGAACCGTATATTGTTAATTTGTCATAACTAATATATGGAAGATGTTATATGAAACGTAAAGAGGAATGTGTATTTTTAAAAGAGGTTGAAGAACATAATAAGAACATAGAAGTTGTCGGAAAGTTTATTAATACAAGAACAAAGATAGATGTGCGTTGTAAAATTTGTGGATATGAATATAAAGTTTCTCCAAATTCATTGTGTAGGGGCGTAGGATGTCCGAGGTGTGTAGGACTTGCCAAGAAAACAACGGAAGAATTTAAAAATGAAATGTATTACATAAACCCAAAGATAGTGGTACTTGGTGAATACACCAATAGCAAAGGAAAAATTCTTGTTAGATGCAAAGATTGTAATAATGAATGGTATTCTACTCCAAATTCCTTGTTGTGTGGGAGAGGTTGTGGAAAATGTTCAGGACATTTAAGAATAACAAATGAGGATTTCATTAAAAAAATGAATGTTATACACCCAAAAATTCAAGTTATAGGTACTTATAAGAATAACCACACAAGAGTAAAGTGTTTTTGTAATAGGTGTAAGAGACATTTTTATGGAATGCCGCACTCTATGATTAATGCAAAAAGCGGTTGTTTGTATTGTTCAAAATCAAATTCAAGAGGAGAAATCGCAGTACTCGATTGGCTCACAAAGAATAATATTGAATTTATTAAGGAATATAGGTTTAAAGAATGTAGAAACAAATATCCATTGCCATTTGATTTTTATTTGCCAAAAAGAAATACAATAATTGAATTTGATGGGAAACAACACTACGAAAAGTGCGATTATTTTAATGGAGAACTTGGTTATTTGCAAACAATAAATAATGATAGAATTAAAGATAGGTTTTGCAATAAAAATAAAATTAATTTAATTAGAATCCCATATTGGGAGATTGATAATATTGATATGATTTTAAATGACAAATTAACAATTTAGCAAAAACAACGTAAAATTGAAACTCTTGGGATGTTAGTCACCGCAAAGGTTAATCCCATTTTAACGCATACGGCTGACGTAAAGAATTATAGTTTCCTAAAGAAAGATGATGAACTTTATCTAATTGCAAATACAATTACCGGTGATGATGCCTATAAAGAGGATGTCGTTACTAAAAAGGGCGATTACTTGAATGGCTTTCTTGTAAAGGCTTGGGATGGTCAAAAACTTGTTATTGATGCAAAACATATTCAGGATGAGCTTACAAGCCTTAATGTAAATGATAAACTTGAAGCTCAGGATGATGGTACTTTAAAGAAAAACGATGGTGGAGTAACCGGTACATATTTTGTTGTAACTGATAAGGATGTGACTTTAACCGGTGCTGCTATCAAGGCAAAGGTCGTTACTTCTGACAAGGGGGAATAAATAGGTCTGATTTATCAACTGTTGCGAAAGTCCCCGAACAGAATCAGACCTTATTGGGCAATGTAAAAGTTTCAGATATGGTTTCCGAAGATACTTATATTTCTTCTGATGGTAGTGTTATAGGAACACTTAAATTTGTCAAGGAATTCAAAGAATTTAATTTAGCTAATGAAAGTGAGCAAAAGGGTAACTATTTTCCTATCACTTTATCAAATTCTGGGAACAAAATGACTTTAAAGAAAAACGGTTTGGCATCCGAGGGAAAAACAGATATGACATTTGATAAGGATATTATTTTTAGAGTTGCTTCCAAATCGGATGTCTATTCTATAGATGTTGATGGTCAAGAAGTCATTAGTCTGAAATTTACCAATGCCACTCTTGAAACAGAGTGATTTATAAATTTATAGAAAGGAATTGTAATAGATATGAATACTTTTGAAATGAATAATGTTCGTAGAGATTCCGATAACTACAACGGCAAGATTACAAAATATTCTCCTGTTGTTGAAGTATTTGCCGCTATGGTAAATGGCGAGTCTCTTGATAAATTCGGCAAGAAAGCGGATGTTGCTGTAAATTATATTAAAGATTTAGGTGTCAAGGCTAGTAGTGATAATTCGGTTATTGCTGCTAATGCTGCCGCTGAATTAAATACCCTTAGACGTTTTGTAGTTGAAGCTCCTGTTTTAGAGGAAATTAAACTGCTTGGAATATTCGGTACATATCAGCATGTTGGTTATGATGAAACAATCGAGCGTGAAGTTTATAATCATACTGGTGAGAGTTCTCGTAAGCAGGCTGCTGGTGGCGATGTTGTATTCCCTATGACCACTAAGGTTACTTATCCTGTTCCTACATTCACAATTTCCGGTGGTTATGCTGTTGATTATCGTAGGGTTGCCCTTGGAGATATGAGCAGGGAAAATGAGGGTCTTGCACAGGTAAAGACTGATATTCTTAACAATGCTAAGTTAGCTGTTGTTCAGAAAGTATATGATGCCATTAAGAATGCTACCGGCGTTAAATATATGCTTGAAACAGCTGGTCTTACTAAGTCGGCTGTTGATAATGTTTTAACAAAGGTTCGTAGAAATGGTCGTCCTACTATTATTGGTGACTATGCAATCATCTCTCAGTTTACTCCTTGGGCTGGTTATGTTGGTACTATAAACACTAATACTATTACCGGTATTTCCGAAAAGGCTATGAATGAAATTGCTCAGAATGGTGCTTTATCTATGTATAATGGTGCTGTTCTTGCTGAAATGGAGAATCCGTACAATGAGTACAAGCTAAATACAAAAGGCGATAACTTTGAAACTCTGCTTCCTGCCGGTCTTGCTTTCGTTATACCTACCGGTGCTAAGTCTCCTATTGCTACGTACTCTCGTGGTGGTCTAACTTCTCAGACTGGTAATGATATTAAGACCGGCAAGATTCTCACCAGATTTGATATTGAGGTTGGTTGTGATGTTGCAAAGGGTCGTGAACATCAGATAGGTGTTATTTATGATACCAATGTAGGGGGCTTAGACTAATATATAAAAAACATATAGGTAGGGTTTAGATTGCCTATCCCCTACCTATTTTTATATAAGGAGAGCCATATGGAGAATAAAGAAAAATTTTACTGCTATTCTTTGAGGCTTTTTCATTATATCTCCGCATTTGGTGAGAAATGTTATGCTTCTAAGATAAACACATCAAGCGGTAAACGCTATTGGGTTTTTAAAAAGTCTAATAGATTAGATAAAATTATTGATTCTTATAATAATGTAAAACATACATTTAGTTGAAATCTATAAATAATAGTTGAAATGAGGTATTGAAAAAATGGCAGAAACAAAAAATAATGAGCAGGTTGAATTAAACCTTGAACAAAAAGTTACTGTAAAAAATATTGCCGGATGGACTGTTGGTTTTGCCAGAATTGATAGTATTGGTGATGTTACTATTACTGCTGATGGCAGTACAAAACTAACCAGAAATGAAATTATTGCACAGGTTCAGAACGGAAATAGATTGTTCACTGGTGTTAATGGTGATGGTGGTCACGCTACCCTATTCATTGATGATGCACTAACTCGTAGAGAGGTTGGATTTGATAGTGAAGATGGTAAAGAAAAACAGTCAGTTTTTAATGATGATGTTGTAAAACAGATGTTTGCTGTAAAAGGTCAACCAACTTTTGAGAAGGTTTTACGTGAAACAATTAAAACAAGGGCTGAAAAGTATGCTATAATTCAAGCCATAAAAAGATTAAAAATAAATGATTATAGTAGAATTCGACTTGTTGAAGATTATACCGGATTTAAAGTACAGTAAATGAAATGGAGGTAAATATGGCTAATACAACTGCACAAGAAGTATATGATAGCTTTGAAGCCTCATTCCAAGACAAAAGTATTATCCCGGAAACATTAGAATTTGAGTGGTTGCGAAAAGCCGTTGCAAGATACTCAATAGAACTTGACCCTCTTTCTTTTGATGAAGATAGCCTTAGTTTCAACGAAAAACTTGATAGATATGTTGTAGATACTCTTGCCGCATTTATGAAGCAAAGTTATCAAGAGCGTGAGGTTTCAAAAGTAAACAAAAGAGTTTCTATTGTCGGAAAAGATATTAGTATTGATGGTAATAATGGTTCTAAGACCGCTGCCAGAAATGAATTACAATACGATGAGAGTAAATCTGCTCAAATGATTGACAATCAAAAACCGACCGCTTATGTGTAAGGTGGTGGGTTTATGTCAAAAGAATGGTACTTACTTAAATCCCCACATTCACAGCTTAGTGGTTTTGAAAATGATGCTTTAAATGATTTTTCACAGGAAGGATTCGAGGAAGCCCTTGATTCGGGTATTGCGGTAGATATTGAGCTTTGCAATTATGATTTATCTGTTTATACTCCAATGAAGGCAATTGTACAGCATAATGTGGATGATACAAAGTTAAAAACTTTATCAAGAGAATTGTATTTGCCGATTGGTACTTGTAAGGCTGGTATGTATGTAAAATACAAAAATAGATATTGGCTTATAGTTGGTCTTGTAGATGACAATGCAATGTACGAAAAAGGTATTATGGTTATTTGTAATTATTTGCTCACATGGCAGACAAAGGACAAACGAATAATTCAGCGTTGGGCAAATGTTACATCTGCTTCTCAGTATAACAACGGAGAAACCAGTGTAAAGAACTACGATGTCAGAAGTGACCAGTTGTTAATATTAACATCTGATGACGATGATAGTATGCTATTATCAACCGGACAACGCTTTATTATTGATAGACGTTGTTCCGTTTATGAAAAAGGTTTTGATGATAGCGTTACACATTCTACGGATAATCCACTTTTAACATATAGATTTACTCGTGCAGATTCGGTATTATACAATTATCAAGATAGTGGGCATTATGAATTTATGGTTGTGCAGGATGAACAGCATATGAATGATGGTTACTATGTAATTGATGGAAAGGGTTATTGGCTGTGCGAAGAACCGGATATTAAAAATAAAAATATACTTTTATCATCAAAAATAGAGTATGAGTCGCCATATATTTATAACGGTCTTGAACCAGGTACTTTTTTGGCAAAATTCTATGATTCCGAAGGAAATGAGGCAGATATCAAACCACAATGGAAGATATGTTGTGATTTTGCAGATCAACTTAATATTAAGTATCTTGATAACTCTATCTGTATTTCTTCCAACAACAAGAAATTAAGCAATAAATCGTTTAAACTATTTTTATGTGCAGAAGGTTATGAAGATACATATATAACAATTACGATTAAAGGATTTATTTAAGGTGATAGTGTTATGAAAAAAGTTACTACTGCGGAGAGAGGTCGATTCAAAGAGGAAATTAATACCGCTTTATACAAGAGTGATGAAATCAAAGAATTGTTACTTGGTGATACAACCGGAATGACAGCTTCAAAAATCCGTTCAGAATTTCAAAAATGTGTTAAGTCTCATTTATTTATTGACGATACCATTAGTGAAACTAAAACATTTATTTTTTATGATGTAATAATCCCCATAATCCACACTCAAATTAAGGAATGTAAGGTCATAATGTATTTAATATGTCATTTAGATATTTTAGATGATTATGTAAAAGAGGGTTACTATGGTAATCGTGCAGATGTACTATCTCAAATGGTAGAAAATGCTTTAATAAATGACGATGATAAATCAAGTAGTTTTGGAATTGGAAAATTAAGATTAGACAGCATAAATTCATATAATTCCAAACATTTTTATGGGTGCATTATGGAATTTGATGTACCAACGTTTAGGTAATAATATGAAATTAAATTATGGAACACAATTAAGTCCTTTTCCTATAGTGCTGTCAATAGGAACATTAATTAAGCCAACATTAAGGGAAATATCCGACCCCTCAAAAGGTATGTCATTTGAGAAATTAAATTATTATGAAGTTTTAATCAAAATGACACCCGAAATCTTTTATACAAAAATAAAGGGTGAAGAAGGCCGAAAATACTGGAATTCATTAACAGAAACACAGAAAAACAATATAAGCTTATACCACACTGTTATTAATGATAAACAATTGCTTCAAACTTTTGTAGAAATATTTAATTTCTTTTTTTTAGAAAATGTAAGCTTTTATGAAAAATCTTTTATTCTGTTTGATAAAGATACTCAAAATGCAGATGACATATCTCAAAATGATATACATGGTGTAATTGTAGAAGATAATTTTACAGAAATCTTAGATTTAATACAACAAATCTGTTGTATTTCAGATGAAGAAGAAATAATTGATGATAGTAAATTTAAAAATAAACGTGCCAAAGAATTATATTATAAAATGAAAAAAGCGGCAAAAAAAGAACGTCAAAATAAAAAAATAGATATTAATTTCACATTGGCAAATATAATATCTGCTGTGTCTAATAAGCACCCATCACTTAATTTTATAAATATATGGGATTTAACAATATTTCAATTATTAGATGCATTTAACCGATTGCAAATTAATACTACTTACGATATTAACGCAACAAGAGTTTCCGTTTGGGGAGATGAGAAAAAGACTTTTGACGCCGCACTTTGGTATAAAAACGAATATGAGAGAGAGTAGTCAACTATTTTTTTTGTTGGCTCATTTTTATAAGGAGGAAAAAATATGCCGGAATTAAATAAAGCGAATAGACAAGTATGTGATGTAGATATACGTATATTAAAAACTATGATGCCTTTTTTAAAATTTGACACTGCAAATACAACGACATCCGGACTGAGTAGTGATAGTGTATATGCTATGGCAAAAGGTTCGCGTAGAATTGCATTCCCTAACCCCCTGGAAGGCACGATGACCATTGAAGCACAGGTTTATCCGTTCAAGCTCTTTGCTCTGTTTTCCAATGGTGAAATTTCTACCAATGCTGCTTATGCTGATACACAGACCGTCAAAGCATCTAAGGGTGGTGAAATAGACATAACTCTACCAGATGGTGGTTCAATCGTTACTGGTACTGTGTTTGTTTATCCGAAGGATTCTTTCGGAGATGAAGAAGCTCTGATTGAGGGTACTTGGGCTGAGAAAAAGTTTACAGCAACCACGGATAGTGAAATCAAGGCAGATGATGAATACACTGTTGGTTATGTAGTAAATCGTTCTAAAGGTGTTAAGAGAATTTCTTTCAATAACAAGAATCTGCCGAAGGACTACTTTATCACCATGCAGACTCTCGATAAGAATGAAGAGGGTATTTTTACACCGTTTATTATGACTGCGTATAAGGCAACTATTCAACGCAATTTTGAACTCTCTTTTAGCTCTGAAGGAGATCCTGCAAGCGTGACACTAACTTTTGATCTTATGGAAGACAAGGATGGAAATATTTTTGATATGGTTGAAATTCCTGATGAGGGCGAATTGGGGGAATAATAAAACCTGATGTTTCAACTGTAGCTAAAGTCCCTGCACAGGATCAGGTTTTATTAGGCACTACAAAAGTTTCGGACATGGTTGGAGAGGATATAAAAATATCCTCAAATGGTGAAGTAACAGGAACTATTAAATATATCAAGAATTTTACGGAATTTAATCCGTCAAACGATGATGAGCAAAAAGGAAATTTCTTTCCTGTTACTTTGCAAACCACAGGGTCAAAAATGACAATCAAAAAGAATGATGTTGATAGAGCGGATAAGAAGGATATACCCTTCGACAAAAATATCATCCTACGTGTCACCAAAACAGATAAATTTACAATAATAGTTGATGAAAATGAATTAATAAAATTTAGTTTCGAGAGTGCCAACTTATTAACACAATAATGTAGGGTGAGGAGAAAATTAATATGATAAAAAAATGTAAAGTAATTATTAATAACGAAGCTGTCACCGTTATACGGTTTGGCAATATCGAAGTTCAAATTCCATCTATCCATAAAAAGGCAGATTATGTAAATGTTTTGTATGAAAACGGAAAATATAAAATAGTAGATGGGGATTATAAAGATAATTTAACTAAGAATTGCAATGCTAAGAAGGATAATAAGAAAACAACTGCCGTTAATGAAAGTAAATAATTATTTGAATATTATTACTTTGGTTGTATCGTATTTTGAATTTATTGGGAGGTAATATCATACGATACTGCCTCCCTATTTTTTTGCATATTTTGTAAAGATATTGAGAATGGAGAAGTTATGAAACATATAAAATTTAACACACTTAATGATGCAATTGAATGTTATGGTCGTGAAAATCTTATTGCAATAGATACACTAAAGCAGGCTATATTTTATACAAAAATGGGCTGTCAACCAAAATTCATATATGAAAATGAAACAAAACCGGGACGTGTTTCTTTTTGGTTTCTAAAAGCCGAAACTGCATTTGTATATAAGAAATGGATGACCTCACAGCCTAGGAAGTTAGATAATGAGAAATGTAGGAAAACAGTTTGAATATGATTTTAAAAAATCTATGCCGGATTATGTATTGCTTTACCGTTTGCCCGATGCAGCTCAATCATTTAACGGAAATAGTAATTTACGTTTTAGTAGGAAAAATCCATTTGATTTTCTACTATGGAATTCAAAAAAACATATATTATACGCCTTAGAATTAAAAACTGTGAAAGGTTCGTCTATATCATTTGAGCGAAATGAACAGGAAAAAAAAGAAATTCATTATAATCAAATAAAGGGATTAAATGATTGGAATAAATATGACGGTATAATATGCGGTTTCATTATTGAATTTAGAAAAATTGAAACAACTGTATTTATTGATATAGAAACCTTTAATGAACTGATTAAAAGAATTGATAAAAAAAGTTTTAATTATTTAGATTTGATAGAGAGTAAATTAAATTTCAAAATAATACCACAAACTAAAAAGCAAAGCCGATATAGATATGATATTGAAAAAATCTTATAGAATTTTTATGGAGGAAAAATATGAAAATTCAAAATAATTTAGATTTAGTAGAATATGTAGCATTGGTTGATAATATTGCCAGTGAGTATTTTGATAGCGATGGAAGATATACACCGCATTTTGGTCAATTAAATGCAATGCGTCAATTTTATAATTGTTGTGTAAAAGATGATATATGTGGATTGTCACATGATATTAATAATGCCATTGAATTAAGCCCAATAGTAAAGAATGAGGATTTTATAAAAGAGTTTGATACTGAAATCACCCGTCACAAAACATCTTCCCTATCTTTCGGTAATGCTTATCAAACAGCACTTGAAATTGTTGATGCGAAAAAGCAGTCTATTTATCAAGTAGTCGAGTGTTTAAAATCTTCAATAGAGAAATTATTAAATAATGTTACTGCAAGTTTTACACCTAAAAATTTAGCAATGATTGAAAAAATTGCTAGTGGTATTTCTAACATTAATTCTGAAAGTATAGTTGAAGCAATAGGAAAATCTGAAAGGTTTAAAGAGATAATCAATAATAAGGAAGCAATATAATTATGTTTGTTAAAAATATGAATGACCTTAATCTTGTATTACAAAAAGAACTAACAAAAGCCATGAACATAATCGCAGGACAAATTCTGGAAGAAATGCATAACTCAATTGATGACTTTTATTCCGGTGGATATCCGAAAATGTATGAGCGAACCAATAAATTGCGAGAAACTCCAAAAATTACTGATATAAGAACTCAAGGTAATAACATATCCTTTGAAGCATATTTGAATACAAATTATCAATATACGAGTGGTAAGAAGCCTAATATGTTACAGGTTTTGTTATTAACTAACGATGAAAAAACAAATCAATCTGATATTGGAAGGCTACGTAAAGCTGTAGGTTCGCCACACTATTGGGATAGAGTTTTAGAAAGAATGAAACAAATATGTAATAATGTACTAAGTGATTTTTTCACATAATATAAAGGAAGTGATAAAATGGCGAAAAAAGGTAGAAGTACAGTATATAACAGGATCAGTGGCCCCGAAAAATTAAAAAAAGTTAATCCTGAAAATATAGAATTGGAAAAAGATTTTCTTGAATACTTGATTTCAACGGACAAAGCAAAAACAACATTAATTCAGTATGAGGCAATACTCAATATTTTTTGGTGTTGGAACTTAGAATTTAATAACAATATTCCCTTTACAGATTTAACAAAAAGACAGATTGCAAAATTTCAGAACCATGCATTAAATGTATGGGAATGGTCTCCCAGCCGTGTTCGTATGGTAAAAGCTGTATGTAGAAGTTTGGAGAATTACATATTAAATATTTTAGATGATGATTACCCCAACTATAAAAAGATATGGGATAAGATAGAGTCACCTGTAAATGAACCTGTCAGAGAAAAATCAGTTTTTACTTTAGAAGAATTACAAAGTTTGCTTAACTATCTTGTTGAAAAAAAGGAATATATGAAATCTTGTTTTCTATCGCTATCTATGAACAGCGGAAGAAGAAAATCTGAACTACCAAGATTTAAAGTATCATATTTTGACGATAAGAATTTAATTTGTAATGGTGCTTTATATAAAACGCCAGAAAAAATTGTCACCAAAGGCAGAGGCTCAAAGGGAAAATTGCTATATGCGTATACTTTAGCTAAAGCGTTTAAACCATACTATGATTTATGGATGAAAGAAAGAGAAAAACTTGGAATTACCAGTCAATGGTTATTTCCACAAGTTCACAAGAGCGGAAAATGGGTAGATGAGAAAATACCTATTTCGACTATTGATTCATGGGCAAAGTCATTTTCAAATTTTTTGGGTAAAGCATGGTACCCACATTGTTTAAGACATTATTTTGTTACAAGTCTTTCCGAACAAAATATACCGGATAATGTAATTAAAGATATTGTAGGTTGGAGTAGTGTAGCATTGGTTGATGTATACCGTGATACCGATGCAGAAGATACATTTGAAAAGTATTTTGATGCGGATGGTATAAAAAATGTTGAAAAGACTTCATTAAAAGATTTATAAGGCGGTGAAGTATGTCACAGAATTCAGATTTTAGAGCCTTAATTTTAGCTCATTTAGACACCAAAAATATTCCGAATGAAATTAAGCAGATTGAAAATACTCAAATAAATTTAAGCAATATTAAATTTGATAAGAGTAAATTAATTAACTCAATTCAATCTGCGCTAAATGGTTATCAGTTTAATATTAAGTTTAATTCTCCTAATTTTAATACACAAGGTTTTACAACACAAGCGCAACAAACCGGTACAAATGCTGGTAGACAATTTGTAAATTCATTTAATAGGGCAATTAACAATATTGATTTGCATAATGGCGGTATTTCTCATCTTAGTAATATGTTACAGGGTGCAGGATTTGATAAAAAATCCATAAGTTCAATAACTGAAGGTTTAGGCAATATGAAGTTGACAATTGATAAAATAAAAACATCAATGTTGTCAAACGGAAATATTCGTCTGACTATTAATGGAACTGACGAAATGCAACGCGCTGTTCAAATCATCAGAGATTATGATAGAGAAACAGGCAATGTCATCAATAGACAAAGAACATTCACCCAAAACATAGGACAACAAGTACAGCAAACTAAAAGAAACGAAGAGGCAATAAGTTCATATATCGCTAAACTTGATAAGTTACAATCTAAATATAATGACCCCAATGCAACTAATCCTATTCGTAATGAACAAAGTTTACAACTTTTGAATAATGAATATAACAGGATAATCGGTGTTATACAAAATTTAGAGAATGCAGATTCGAAAACATTCGGCAGTATGAAAGCAAATATTGATAAGGAAATAGATGGACTTTCTTCACTAATAGATAAAATAAAAAATGCCGAAAGAGTACAAACACGTAACGCAAAAGACACTGCACAAGCAAATTTAGTTTTAACAAATTCTTCAAAGTTATCAAATGATATTCAAGCTTGGATGAATAACAACACAAAAGCCGCCGAACGCTTTGGGATAGAATTACAAAATTTAAGGCAACAGCTTAAAGGTAATACTGACGCTACCGACCTAAAAAGGATTAACGCAAGATTCAGGGAAATTCAGTCCGGAGCAAAGGCAGCAGGGTTGGTAACCAGTTCATTTGCAAAATCCCTTAAAAATACCATTTTACAAATCACGGGGCTTGGTAGTGCTGTGATGGTATTCAATAAAATTATCAGGGTTATTAAAGCAGCCTATGAGAATGTTGTTAAAGTCGATACTGCTATGGTAAGTTTGAGACGTGTAACGACACTTAGTGAACAACAGTATACAGAGCTTTATAGCAAGATGACTGCATCTGCAAAGAGTTATGGTGTTGCTTTAGCAGACATAATACAATCAACTGCCGATTGGGTAAAATTAGGTTTCGATTCTGATACATCAGAAAAATTAGCTGAAATCGCAACGATGTACCAGCACGTTACAGATTTGGACAATGATACTGCCGTGAAAAATCTTGTAACGGCATATAAGGGTTACCAAAGTCAATTAGAAGAAGCATATGATAATGATGCAGCAAAGTCTATTGAATACATAGCCGATATATATGATAAACTTGGTAATGAATTTGCAGAATCCGCAGCCGATGTCGGAGAGGGTTTAACTCATGCGTCCTCGGTTTTATCTCAATCGGGAAACAGCATACAAGAAGCCGCAGGTATGTTTACAGGTATTCAAGAGGTAATTCAAGACAGCAGTACTGCCGGTACAACTCTTAAAATCCTTGCTTTGAGATTAAGGGGCATGAAGGGTGAATTATTATCTCTTGATGAGGAAGTTGATGAAAACGTCATATCAATCTCCAAAATGCAAACCCAAATACTTAATCTTACACACGGTCATGTAAATATCTTTAATGATGATGGCACGTTTAAAAGTACTTATGAGATAATGAAAGGTATTTCAGAGGTTTATGACGAACTCAGTGATTCTGATCGAGCCGATTTACTTGAAACCATAGCAGGAAAAAATCGTGCTAATGGTGTTCAAGCATTGTTAAGTAACTGGTCACAGGTAGAAAAAGCGGTCAATGCTGCCAATAATGCGGAAGGTACAGCCGCAGCGGAGAATGAAAAATATATGGCAGGAATACAAGGTCATTTAGATTCTCTTAATGCTTCTGTACAGTCACTTTCAAATTCTGCTTTAAATTCAAATGCGGTAAAATTCGCCATAGACTTTTTAAATAATGCGGTAAATGCAGCTGATGTATTGGTTAATACTGTTGGCACACTTCCGGTACTCTTAACGACAATAGCCGGAGGATTATCAGCAATTAAAAACATCGGTAGGAATAAAATGTTTTTCCTCAATGTAAATATGCCGATAGTAATAATAGTTCTGTTTAGATATAAGCAGTTTAGATATTACGGCTGTTGAGATACAACAGTTTAAACGAAGCCTCAATATGCGAGGAAATCGGTACACTGCAACCACTCCCCTACTTTGGTGACGATGATAGGGTCGTAACAGAGTTGCACTCCGATGGTTCGCAGGGACAGGTCTTATAATGAAATTATTATTAAAATAGTTATTTTATCATAAGACAAGCCCTCACTGTAGCGACAACAGGTGGTCGCAGTTTATATGCAACGATACTGCGATAAGATACGCTCGGAACTGACCGCAGATATGACGGTTTGGGTACAATACAATCCGTTTACGGAAATTTTATTGTACAGCAGAAATCTTACCTTCTGCTTTCATGTCAGCTTGACCCTTTGGTATAGAGGGTGGTAGGAATATACCAAAAAACGGCAAAAAAATACAAAATATCATTGCAAAAAA
>CANPXK010000006.1 GCA_947585965.1 uncultured Clostridia bacterium | reverse complement strand
TTTATGGAAATATGGTTATGGGTATCAGTCTGTATAATGGCTGTAATAATTATAATCCTTCTTGTAAAGATACACATTATGCACATATCCTGCAAGGAAATATGCATTGCCTTTTCCGACAGGCTCACGACCGATACCAATACACTTATTGATATTTCCGGCAGAGATAAATATATGCGAAAGCTTGCGAGTAGTATTAATCTTGAGCTTCGCAGGCTGCGTACACTGCGCAATCATTATAGACTCGGCGACAACGAACTGAAAAATGCTGTTACCAACATTTCCCATGACCTCAGAACCCCTCTGACCGCAATATGCGGATATCTTGATTTGCTTGAGCAGGAGGATAAAAGCGAAAATGCCGAAAGATATCTTATGATAATCAGAAACAGGTCAAATATCCTCATTGAGCTTACGGAGGAGCTTTTCAGATATTCTGTAATTCTGACATCTGAAAATGAGGCTGCAAAGGATAGGGAGGATTTATCAATCGGAGATATACTCGAAGAAAGCATAGCGGCATTTTATACTTCCCTGAGCGAAAAAGGAATAGTACCTGATATTTACATTCCCGAACAAAAGGTAGTGAGAAATCTTAATCGTTCATCACTAACACGGATATTTTCCAATCTGATTAACAATGCAATAAAATACAGTGACGGAGATCTTGAAATCCGCCTAACGGAAGCCGGTGAGGTTATTTTTACCAATACAGCCGCCGACATAAGTGAGGTACAGGTCGGAAGGCTGTTTGACAGATTTTATACCGTTGAGGCGGCAAGAAATTCCACAGGACTCGGACTTTCCATTGCGAGAGCATTGGTCGGACAGATGGGAGGAACAATATCGGCGGATTACCAAAACGGAAAGCTGAGTATTCATGTAATTTTTCCTATCCCTTGATTAAGCTGATAACCTATTATATAATGCAGAGGATCCTGTAAAATGCGGGTTCCCTCGGTGTAGAAAATGTAATTCATTGTTATCCTGTTTCGGATGTAAAATATGTGGTGAATATAATCAGGGCTATAATTTATATGCATAAATCCAAGAATGACTCCGGTGATGCTTCGGGGTCATATCTGTTTTTGTAAGGGGATATTTTTTATATAATACGGCATATACATTACAAAACGGAATGGGGGAATTGTAATGGGATATGCCGATGATGAAATGCAGGATACGGAGGAAAATGAGAGTGAGGAATACAACGGAGAGGAAGTAAAAAAACCGGTTGTTCGGGGCAATAGTATGCTGCTGATTATAATTCAGCTTATTGCCAGTGCCATTATAGTGATTGCGGCTCTTGTAATAAAGCTTATCGGCGGAACGGTACACAGTCAGGCAGCAACATGGTTTTATGATAACTACAATAATTCTGTTTTTATAAATACGGCGGACGGTACAATTCCTTATAACGATAATATAAAGCTTAAGGAAACCAGTACACCAACGCCCGATATTGAAATAAAGGAGAATGAGGATATAACGCAAAAGCTCAGGAAAAATATAACTGAGCCGCTCAAGGAATCGGTAATTACTTCGGGCTTCGGTTCAAGAGATCTTAACGGTGAGGAGCAAAACCATAAGGGTATAGACCTCGGAGCGGATAAGGGAACGGAAATTTATGCCGCATTTGACGGAACGGTTACGATTTCCAAAGAGGATCCCTCCTATGGCAACTATATAGTGATTTCCCATGCCGATAAGGTTAAAACACTATATGCCCACTGTTCAAAGCTTCTTGTGAAAAAGGGAGCTAAGATTAAAGCGGGAGATAAAATAGCACTTGTCGGGGCAACAGGGGATGCGGAAGGCAATCATCTTCATTTTGAGGTGCTTATAGACGGAAAAAATATTGATCCGTCAAAGCTTCTCAGCTATCCGAAAGCAGGAGTTGAGTGATGTCCCATGCATATAAAAATAGGAACACTCACAATAGAATTAAGTTTTCCTCTTGTTGCGGCAATGACGGCAGTTATAATATGCGACAGCTCGATGTCTGTTACAATATGCTTCATTGCCGCAATTATGCATGAAGCGGGTCATCTTATTGCACTGTGGAGATATGGTTCTTTTCCGAAAAAAATAAAGCTTACTCTCTTTGATATTGCAATAATAGACAGAAATAAACCGCTCAGAAGTCTGAAAAAGGAACTTGCGGTTATTCTTGCCGGGGTGACGGTCAATATTGCAGCCGCGATTTTGTCCTATGTGCTGAATAAGCTTTTTCCATGTGCTTTTTTTGAGAACCTGCTTGCGGCAAATATGACATTGGCAGTATTTAACAGTCTGCCTGTTGATTCGCTTGATGGGGGTCAGGCGGTATTTCTGCTTTTGTGTGAAAAAATGGATATAAAAATGGCAATGGCAGTGCTTGATGTTATTTCATTTATAATACTTATTCCGACAGGCTGTCTTGGTTTTCTCGTTTTGTTCAGGTCAAAGTATAATTTTACACTCCTGCTTACGGCAGTATATCTTATGGCACTTATTCTTATAAGGAAAAGCGGAGATATATTCGCCGAAGTACGTAATAAGCATGGTAAAGTGAAAGATTGATATAATCTTAAGGAGGTGTCCCTATTAATATGGGGCATCTTTTTATATTGTAAAGTGTCGAAAACGATATAATCTGCCAATCATTCGTAAAATGTTTTGGTACATATTGACAAATTATAATGCAAGGTGTAAAATGTATTTGTTACTTGAAATATGATTTTTAAATGATGCGCTTATGCAGTAAGGTGGATAATAATTAATCAATACTAATGTTTAATTTTTGTGTCTACGGTATGTTGAAAAAAAGGAGAAGTAAAAAATGATAGTTAGCAATGAAAAGAAACCGTACTCTCTTGCAGTGCCGCTTTTAGGTCTTATAATATCATTAGATCCGGTCGGTTGGACAGTTTTGGATATTTTAAGTGAGAGATATGACCGGCTGCTGTTTCTGTTTATCTTGTCGATTATCCTTACTATCTATGATACGATATGTTGGTGTTGTTATTTCAGCAAAGATAACACATTTGATACTGAGGAAAATGAGTAGAAAATATGTCGGGAGGAGATAATAATGAGTATAAGTTTACAAAAGGGTCAGAAAATTGACCTTACAAAAGGCGGCGGACAGGGTCTGAGAAGGGTTATGGTCGGACTCGGCTGGGATGAGGTACAGCAAAGGGGTGGATTTTTTGCAAAAAAGCAGGAGGATATCGACTGTGATGCATCAGCTATCCTATGCGGAGCAAACGGCAAGGTTATCGGAGGCAGGTTTGAAGACTATTGCGTTTTCTTCGGAAGTCTCAGACACAGCAGCGGAGCTATTGTGCATCAGGGAGATAACCTGACAGGTGCGGGCGAGGGTGACGATGAGCAGATTATGGTGAATCTCAGTCAGGTGCCTCAGAATATTGACAAAATAGTCTTTGTTGTAAATATATATGATGCAACTGTCAGACATCAGCATTTCGGGATGATAAGAAACGCATTCATACGTCTTGTTAATATGGATAATAATGTTGAGATCTGCCGCTATGATCTGTCAAGCAACTATGATAATATGACAGGTCTTGTTGTCGGAGAGATATACAGAAAAAACGGCGAATGGAAATTTAATGCCATAGGTCAGCCCGTACGTGAGGCAAGCCGACTGGAAAACATGGTTCAGCTGTACAGATAAATAAAGCTGCAGCATTATAAACCCAATATAAAATATAAGGAGGACAATAAAATGGCAATCAGTTTGGTAAAGGGACAAAAGGTATCTTTGGATAATAATCTGACACACGCTTTGGTAGGTCTCGGATGGGATACGAACCGCTATGACGGCGGATATGATTTCGACCTTGACGCTTCGGTATTTCTTCTCGGAGAAAACGGAAAGCTTCAGAGAGATGAGGATTTTATTTTTTATAATAATCTCAGGAGCAGGAACGATGCCGTTATTCATACGGGAGATAACCTCACCGGTGAGGGCGAGGGAGATGATGAGGTCATAATGATTGATTTCACAAAGATACCGGATGATATAAAGAGAATTGCGATATGTGTAACGATTTATGAAGCTGCGGAACGCGGACAGAATTTCGGACAGGTTTCCAATGCATATATAAGAATTGCGAAGCTTGCGGATGAATTTGATACGGTAGGAGAAACTGTCCTCAAATTTGATCTTGAGGAAGAGTTTTCGATTGAAACGGCATTGGTAGTTGCCGAAATATACAATAAGAACGGTCAGTGGAGATTTAATGCGATTGCAGGCGGATATCAGGGCGGTCTGGAGGCTATTGTCCGTTCCTTTGGCGGTAATGTGTAAACGGCTTTATGCGGAAAAGAGGTGGGGTGCTTGAAGGAATTTCAGAGAGGTCAGAGAATAAGAACAGCATCCGGGGGAGAACTTGAAATATTGCAGAAGCTCGGAGAGGGCGGACAGGGTTTGGTTTATAGAGTAAGCTATAACGGAAGACAGCTTGCTTTGAAATGGTATTTTAGAAATAAGCTCAGTGATCCCGATAAGTTTTATAGGAATATTCAGAATAATATTAAGCAGGGTGCTCCCACGGGTGCGTTTCTGTGGCCTATTGAGATAACGGAACAATTCGATGGCAGCTTCGGATATCTTATGGAACTGAGACCGCCTGAGTATAAGGATTTCTCCCTCTTTCTTCTTGCAAAAGTAAGATTTTTAAGCATTGATGCGGTTATTAATGCTGCTTTATGTATAACCAACGGATTCCGTGAACTTCACCGCAGAGGCTTCAGCTATCAGGATCTTAATGACGGAAATTTCTTTGTAAATCCCAAGACAGGCGATGTTCTCATATGCGATAATGATAATGTCGCACCATACGGAGAGAATTTAGGAATTGCGGGAAAATGCAGATATATGGCGCCCGAGGTAGTTGTGGGCAAAAAAAGACCCGATATACATACCGACCGTTTTTCGCTTGCGGTTGTGTTGTATATGCTTCTGTTTTTGAATCATCCGCTTGAGGGAAAGAAGACCATGTGTCCTTGTCTTACGGAAGAACATGAGCGTAAATTTTACGGAACAGAGCCTGTTTTTGTATGGGATCCGGGGAATGATATAAACAGACCGGTCAGGGGCGTTCATGTCAATGAAATAAAATTCTGGCCTGTATATCCCGAATTTATAAGGGAAACATTCACCGAGGCGTTTAGCATGGAATCAATGACAGGTGCCGATACGGAGCATAGAGTTCAGGAGAAAAAATGGCAGGAGATTTTTACCGCCCTGAGAGATGTACTGATTTCGTGTCCTGTATGCAAGGGTGAAACGTTTGCGGATATAGAGGCAGGGTCGTGCAGATGTATCAATTGCGGTCAGAGTATAAAAAGACCGCCGCTGCTCAGAGTGAAAAAATACAGGGTTGCTGCCGCACCGGGTAAGGAGCTTTTTGCCTGTCATACGGTTTACGACAGTGACGACTTCAGGTCTGTCACAGGAGGTTTTATAACAAGCCGCAGTGACCCGTCGATACTCGGTTTAAGGAATATGTCCGATAATGTATGGACAGCAATACTTCCAAACGGAACAACGAAGCCATACGACAGGGATCAGGTCATAAGGCTTGGCAGAGGACTCAAGATAAATTTCGGAAACGGTAATGAGGGTGAAATTATCTGAATATCAGGAAAGCGGGGAATTGCAAATGGGATTATATGATGACGTAGTAGAAGTGCCGAGAAGAACAATGGTTCTGTTTTTTGTTATAGACACGTCCGGGAGTATGAGCGGGTCAAAAATCGGTACTGTTAATTCGGCCATAGAGGAGATAGTACCCGAGCTTAAGGATATTTCCGAAAGTAATGCGGATGCACAGATCAAGGTTGCAACGCTTGCATTTTCAACAGGTGCACACTGGATGGAAAGCGCCCCTGTTGCCGCTGAAAATTTCAGGTGGAATTATCTTGACGCCGGCGGTGTTACGGATCTGGGAGAAGCGTGTAATCAGCTTAACGAGAAGCTTTCAAGAAATGCATATATGAGTGATGCGACGGGCTCCTTTGCCCCGGCAATATTTCTTATGTCCGATGGTGCGCCTACGGATAATTATAAGCACGGTCTTGAGAAGCTCAAACAGAATAACTGGTTCAAAAAGGCGATAAAGGTGGCCGTTGCGATCGGAGATGATGCAAATAAGAATGTGCTTGCGGATTTTACCGGAAATACAGAAGCGGTGATCACAGCTCATACGCCGGAGGCTTTGAAGAAATGGATTCAGTTTGTCAGTGTCCGTGCATCCGAAATAGGAAGCAAAAGCTCCAACACAGGTATCGGGGGGGGTTCGGGAAGCAATAAAGAAACAGGTGCCGAAATAGTGAGCAAGCAGGATGAGTTTGTAAAGGAGATTCAGGCACAGACGGTGGAAGCGGCGGATTGGGATTCCTTTGATGATGACGGTGTACAGTGGTGAAACAGGAGGGCATTACTATGAATGCAAGAGTCTTTCATTTATCTGCCCGCGGTGCAAGTCATATAAGAAAAAATAAGGAATGTCAGGATGCCTGCACAAGCTTCTTTGATGATGATGGTGCGATTGCCGTAGTTTGTGACGGACACGGCGGCGATGATTATGTCAGGAGTGCCGTGGGTTCTAAAATCGGGTGTGCAGTTGCGGAGAAAAATATAAGGAATTTTATCATAGGTACGGATAAGGACAGATTTTTCTCGGCTCCGGAAAAGCACATCAAAAATCTGGAGGCAAGCATAATAAACAGTTGGAACGAAGAAATTGCAGCTTATCACAGGCAGAATCCTTTTACAGAGGATGAATTGAATACGGTTTCCGAAAAGGCGCGCAGGAAATATGTTGATGAGGAAAAAATAGAGAGTGCATACGGAACAACGATGATAGCCGTTGCCATGACACATGATTTTTGGTTTGGTATCCATATAGGTGACGGAAAGTGTGTTGCGGTAAATTCAAAGGGTGAGTTTAAACAGCCGATTCCGTGGGATAAGAAATGCTTTCTGAATGTAACCACTTCGATATGTGACTCGGATGCCATAGGCGAATTTCGTCATTTCTATTCGGAAAGATTGCCGGCGGCGGTGTTTGTCGGTTCTGACGGAATAGATGATTGTTTCAGTAATAATCAACAGTTGAATAATCTGTATAAGACGGTTTTGTATTCCTTTGCAACGACACGGTTCCGGGAGGCTTTGGACGGATTTGCGGATTATCTTCCGAGATTATCGGCAAAGGGCAGCGGTGATGATGTATCAGTTGCTGCAATTCTTGATATGGAGCTTATTCCGGAATTGCCGGTTGTGAAGGAATTTGATAGAGATAAAGAAAAAGCACGCATTGAAGAAAATGCCCGTAGGGAAGCCGAAAAAAAGGAAGCAGAAAAAAGACGTATTGAGGAAGAGCATGAAAAGTTTCTCAGCCGTAAGATGTCAGATACGGAAAATAAGGGACAGTCTGAGGAGCTTTCTTTCTGTGAAGGCTGCGGTGAAAGACTGAAAATGGGTGATAAGTTCTGTACCAACTGCGGTATGAAAGTAAAGTCTGTCCATATAAAACCACAGAATGTTTCCGTACAAGCTGTTAAGGCTGATACGGATATACATGTGAGGTCTTTGTCGACTGTTGACGGGAAAACAGATGTGGCGGCGGATGTACAGGAGTCGGAAGGTGAAGATAATAATTGCGGATGTACCGATACGGAAAACGGTGAGAATGTCGAGCAAGAAACGGATATATAGTAAATGTGATGCAGATATATCGCGTCTTGGTGGTATGTCTGCATTTTTAATTTTTGTTATGGTATTCTGAATGTGGGGGACTGTAAGCTGTGACAGATAAAGATATGAGCAGTGCCTGTATGAGTTCAAATTATTTTAAACCCGACGGTGAATATGAGAAAACCAAAAGAAATTTAGAGGATATTATTTTCGGGATAAGGCAGGAATACGGCGGTGATATTGTATATGATACCTTCAGGTTCAATGCATTTCTTATGGATTATGCTCCGGGAATGGTAAGAGAGCGGAAGCTGATTATAAATGCACTCAAGGAGGGCATTCTGACACAGTTCAGGAGAGGAATTGACGAAAATGAGCCAATCGGAGAGATTATGCAAAGATGTAAGGCATTACTTGTTTCCGAAATGTTCATTACAGAGGAAGCAGCACAATATGTTGTTGATGTAATTGCGGAATCAATGATACCGGATATTTCGACATACGAAAAATCTTCTGTCGGCACGTTGGGAGAAAAGCAGCTGATAAAGGGAGAAAGAACCTTTGATGCACTTGTCAGGAAAAGCGATTTGTATGCATACAGCAGTATCGGATATAAGGCATTTGCATTCAATCGGCAGCTTACAGAGATTGATATACCGCAGAATATTAAAAGGATTTATCCGAAAGCCTTTAAGGGGTGCAGGGCATTAAAAACCGTAAGAATAACAAGGGGAACGGAAGAAATAGGCAGAAATATATTTGACGGCTGCACAGACCTTGAAAATATAATAATCGAAAGCAACCCTTATTATACTGCGGATAACGGTTTTTTTATTGATAAGAAAAACAGAGTACTTATGCGGTATATATACAGCAAAAAAAGGAACATATCCGTAGTAGACGGTATAAAAACTATCGGCAGGAGGTCGTTTGATTTTTGCGAAGCGGAGAATGTAAGAATTTCCGGGAGTGTGGAAAAAATCGAAGAGGATGCCTTCTGCCATACAATGAATCTGAAACGGATAATTGCAGATGAGAATAACGCTTTTTTCAGAAGCTTTGATGGTGTATTGTACAGTCGTGACGGAAAGGAATTGCTGCGCTATCCGCAGGGAAAACAGGATGCAGCCTGTTGTCTTGAATACGGTACAGTAAAAATAGGCAAAAAATCATTCAGAGATGTGATGTATCTGACCTCGGTTACATTTACGGATACGTTAATGGAGATAGGTGAAAGTGCTTTTGAAAACTGTATCGGGCTGGAGAGCATTATTCTGCCAAAAAGCGTTAAGCTTATAGGAGAAAGGGCTTTCCGTCATTGTGAGAATGTGGCGAGTGTTATACTGCCGCAGGGTATTGTAAGAATAGGAGATTGTGCATTTCAGGGATGTCGTAATCTGAGGAGCATTAGTGTGCCAAAAAGTGTGCGTGAAATAGGGAATATGGCATTTATCGGGTGTACTTCGCTGAAAAAAGCAGTTATACAGGAAAATGTTTCATTTATAGGCGATGGGGCATTTATCGGCTGTCCTGATATTGAAGTTGCGGTAAAGAATAATGAATATGCCGTTATGTATTGTAAAGCTCACAGAATAAAGTATACGGCTATTTGACAAACGGTAAATAAAATGAAGAATGAAAGATATTATTACAGCATTATGCCACCGGATGAGCGAAAAGCATACAGAATTATTTATGATGGGTTAAAGATGCGGTCTTTTAATATTGTGATAGCCTTACCGCTGTCGCAGGTTGAGATCCAGGAGATATATCTCAGGGTATTGTATGATAATCCCCTGTTTTATTATGTAAATCAGACAATAATAAAAATGCAGGGAATGTTCGGATACTGGGTGCTGCTTCCCGAATATCTTTATACAAACAGGGAAATAAGCATAATAAATACGGATATCAGAACTATTATCAACCGTGTAAGGGCAAAGGCGGAGAGTTTCGGAAACGACGAATTCCGTCTTGAGAAATGTCTGCATGACAGTGTCGTAAAGAGTGTTGCATATGATTATGATTCGTTAAAAAAGCAGGACTCGTTCAATGCACATTCGATTGTGGGAGCATTTCTTGATAAGCGTGCCGTATGTGAGGGGATAGCAAAGGCATTTAAGCTGCTTTGCAATGAATTTGGGATAAAGTGTATTGTAGTTCTCGGAAAGGCAAATGAAAACGGTAATTTTGATAATGACGATTATCATGCATGGAACCTCGTTAAAATAAGGGACGAATCATATTATGTTGATGTGACATGGGATAATATGTATGACGGCGATCTGCGTCATATAAGCTATGATTATTTCAATGTGACGACCAAGGATATTATGCTTGATCATCAGCCTATAGGCGATCTTCCCGAATGTACATCAACACGTCTTAATTATTTTTACTGTACAAAAAGCTTTGTAAGCACCTATGGGGAATTAGAGAAGCTGATAAATGACAGGCTTGCATCAAAGCAGATTATTTTTAAAGCGCTGAAGAACAAGGGTGAGTTTATGAGCCTTGAAGAATTGGAGAGAAAGACCTGTAGTGCATTGGCTAAGGCTATGGCGGGGAAATACGATACAAGAGCTTTTGCATTGGTATTCAATAAAATGCATAATATCGGAAAAATATTCTTTATGCCTCAGGTATGAAAAAGGTTTATGTAATATTAACTATTAACGAATGGAGTAACAGAGATGGTAACGGTATGGTTAAATCACTGGTTCAGCACAGCATGGAATATAATAGGACTTCTGAGGGAAAATAATCCCGGACTTTGCATAATCGGAACAAATGAAAATGAATATTCGGTAATAAGAACCGTATGCGACCAATGGTACCGTGAGCCGGTTCTGAGCAGTGAAGAATATGTTGACTTCTGTCTGCAATTTTGCAGGGAGCATGGAGTTGAGGTATTCATTCCACGCAGGGGTATGCTGAAAATAAGTGAGCAAAAACACAGATTTGAGGAAATCGGCGTTAAGGTTATGCTTGATAATTATGACATTGTATCAATACTCAATCATAAGGAGCGGGCATATAAATTTTTCAAAGAGAATGAAATAGCAGCCGTGCCTGATTATCATATTGTAACGACACCGCAGGATTTTATTTCAGCATATAATGAGCTTAGCGGAAAATATAAACAGGTATGTTTTAAATTTGCAAAGGACGAGGGCGGAAAAAGCTTCAGGCTCATAGATAACCAAAGAAAGGGATATAATTCACTTTTTAAGAAACAGAATACACGAATGACCCTTGATGATGCTATGGCAGCTCTTTCGGAAAAGGATGAATTTTCACCGATAATGATAATGCCGTTTTTGCCTGATGATGAAATCAGTGTTGATTGCCTTGATACCGCCAGGGGACTTATAGCACTTCCCCGTGTCAAGGGCAGCAGCAAATACGAGATAATTCGTTATGATGATGAAATTACAGATATGTGCAGAAAATTTCAGAAAAAGGCCGGTTTAAGCTGTCCGTATAATATACAGTTCAAATACCTCGACGGAATACCTTATTTTCTTGAGGTAAATACAAGGATGTCAGGCGGGATACAGATGGCTTGTTATGCAAGCGGAGTAAATATTCCGCAGATAGCATTGAAAAAGCTGTTGGGAGAGGATTGTGAATGGGAAAATAATTATGAAGAAAAAATCATATCTCAGATATTACAGCCGCTGATTATCGAATGAGGTGTTATAGGATGAAATTCAGAATTATAGGTAATGTTGTCCCCGCTGTTGAGGTACTGTTTGAACAGGCAGGCGAGGAAATGATAACACAGTCGGGAGGTATGGCATGGATGTCCGACGGTATATCCATGACTACCGATACAAACGGCGGAGCACTTTCGGGACTCGGAAGAATGTTCGCAGGCGAAAGTCTGTTTATGGCTCACTACAGGGCGGAAAGACCCGGAGCCACGATTGCATTTGCTTCTACGGTTCCCGGGAAGGTAGTACCGATAAGACTCAGAGAGCATCCGAACGGGCTTATATGCCAGAAGGGATCCTTTTTATGCTCGCAGTCATCCGTACAGCTTAAGATTGAGTTTACAAGAAGGCTGTCGTCCGGATTTTTCGGAGGAGAGGGATTTATTCTTGAAAAGCTGAGCGGTCAGGGGTCTGCCTTTCTTGAGGTGGACGGTGATGTTGTTGAAAAGGAGCTTGCGGCAGGCGAAGTGATAAAGGTCGATACGGGAAATGTTGTTGCATTTCAGAGCGGAATACCGTATGAAATTGAAACCGTCCGAGGATTTAAGAATATATTTTTCGGCGGAGAGGGTTTGTTTCTGACAAGACTTACCGGACCGGGAAAGGTGATTTTACAGACACAGAATATAAGGGATTTTGCAAATAGTCTTTCCGGTATGCTGCCAAGGAATAATTGAGGATGGTGCGGTAGTGGATATATTTTTTTCGGATTTGGATAATACGCTTATTTATTCCCATAACAGGAAAATTGACGGAGAGAAGGTAGCGGCGGAGTATCTTAACGGCAGGGAACAAAGCTATATGACAAGGAAAACATATGATTTTCTGGCACAGGCACACTGGTTGAATATGGTTCCCGTTACAACGAGGACGGAAGCTCAGTACAGGAGAATTAATTGCATTGATGTTTTTAATATAAGGTATGCCATTATCTGTAACGGGGGAAAGCTGCTTATTGACGGAACCGAGGATAAGAACTGGACTGAAGAAACACTGAGGCTTACTGTGGGTCAGATTGATGAGCTTGAAGAATCAACACGGTTATTGGAGAGATTATGCGGAAAATCAGAAATACACAGACCGGAGGTATATATGAGTTATGTGGGAGCGGAAGAACCGCAGAGATTGTGTGATGAACTGAGGAAAATGATAAAAGGTAAAAATGTACGTGCAGAATATGACCGCAGAAAAGTATATTTGTTCGCTTCCGTTGTAAATAAGGGAAATGCGGTAAGACGGTTCCGACAGATTGTGAACGTAGGAAGAGCCGTTGCCGCAGGGGATGATATAATGGATATTCCTATGCTTAACGAGGTAGATTATGCCCTGGCGGCGGATAAGATTTTCGACAGTATTAAAATATCGGAAAAACAGCGGCTTTGCGGGGAAGTGATCTCTGATAAGATTTGTATGAATCTTGAGATTATACATAGATCGGGAGTATTAAAATAATAGGAGTAATATAAAAATGATTGAAAATATAAGAGAAAAATACAGTATCGGGGCACTTTTGTATTCACCGGCACTCAATACAGGTATTGCACAGGCAGTTACGGAGGAAAAATACAGCCGTCCCTATTCCTTGGCGATATGTCTTGAGGATACGATATCGGACGACAGCGTAGAAGCGGCGGAGGAGCAGCTTTGCATTACGCTCCGTCTGATTTTTGAAGAGTACACAAAAAAACTGTTTTATCTTCCTAAGATATTTATAAGGGTGCGCAGCAGTGAGCAGATGATTCGGTTGTATGATCGCCTACATGAATATTCCGGTATTATAACAGGATTCATATTTCCTAAATATACACTTTCCAATGCTGACGGTTATAATGATGCCGTAAGAAAAATCAATGAGCTTTCGGATAGGATAATATATATGATGCCCATTCTTGAAAGCAGCGATATTATAGATTATTCCGCACGTCATGAGGTTCTTACGGGGATTAAGGAAAAAATAGATTCAGTAAGAAATTATGTACTTAATATAAGAGTCGGCGGAAATGATTTTTCAAATCAGTTTTCCACACGCAGACATTATGATGAAACCATTTATGATATTCTGCCCATAGCACAGCTTTTTGGGGATATTCTCACTGTTTTTTCAAGGGAATATGTTGTTTCCGGAGCAGTATGGGAATATTTTTCAAGCGAAAATGATGAATGGAAAACAGGTATGCTGAGGGAACTGAAGCTTGATAAATTGAACGGATTTGTCGGAAAGACGGTTATACATCCAAAACAGATTGATGTCGTAAACGAATCCTTAATGGTATCTCGGAAGGATTATGAGGATGCAAGGGACATATTGAATTGGGATAAAAGCGGACTTCAGGTGGGGAAAAGCTTTGGCGGAGAAAGAATGAACGAAATAAAGACCAATATTAACTGGGCATATAAAACAATAATTCTTTCGGAAATATACGGAATTAAATGAATACGGGAGGGAGTTCGGATTGCAATATTCGGTTGATGATTTAGTTAGAACGGCAAGACGGGATAATAATTCAAAACGCCCGTATCTGTATGTAAATCCGATACAGGGAAAGCATATTCCGACAGCACCGGAGTGTACTCTCAGAATGTGTAAGGCACTTGCCGATATTATTAATGATAAATACGGGAGTGACAGACTGTATGTTATAGGCTTTGCGGAAACCGCAACGGGAATAGCGGCGGGCATATGCTCCTATCTGAACAATGCGGTATATTATCAGAATACCACGAGGGAATACCGTGAAGGTGAGGAATATCTTTATTTTACGGAATCACACAGCCATGCGACAGAGCAGATGCTGCGTTCGTACGGAATTGATAAATGTATCGGAAATATTGACAGAATTGTTTTTATTGATGATGAGGTGACAACGGGAAGTACGATATGCAAGCTGATTGATGTGATCAGGGGAAAATACGGAGCCTGCGATATCGGATACGGTATTGCGTCTATCCTAAACAGCATGACAGACGAGCGAATGAATGAACTGAAAGAGGATGGTATAGAATGTCTTTTCATTTCGCAAATACCGCATGAATATAAAAAGGACAGCATTATGGGTATTCCGTTTGACAAGGAAAGACATATTATTGTACAATCCGGATCCGAGGAAGATTTTACGGAAATAATATTTAAAGGCAGGAGCGATCCGAGGAACATTATAATGTTTTCCGATTATGAAAGGGATGTAACAGGCTATGCGAATGAGATAATTGATTTTTTCCGGCATGAGCATTTTGAAAATGTATTGGTTTTAGGAACGGAGGAATTTATGTATCCTACCCTTGTTGTCGGTCATATGCTGATTGAATCGGGGACGGCAGGAAATGTCAAAATTCATTCAACAACAAGAAGTCCTGTTGTAGCCTCGGGTATAGCCGATTATCCCCTGTATTGCCGTTATCAGATGAGAAGTATGTATGATGAAGGAAGAACGACATTTATATATAATCTCAAAAGGTATGATAAGGTTATTATACTTACCGATACGCAAAAATATACCTGTGGATTGCAGGATCTTTGCAATGCACTTAAAATTGTAGGAAATAAGGATATCACGGTTGCCGGATGGATATATAAAGAATGATTTGAAGGTATTGTTTATGGAGAGCAGTTTTTTGAAGGATGATGTAATTCTTCTGTTAAAGGATATAACGGGCTTGGTTGAGCCTTTGCCTGCAAGGGAAAGAGAAAAGAGAATACAGTGCGGAACACATTATTCCGAAATGCTTCCGCTTGAATACCGACCGACCGATGATTATATAAGAATATATGAAAGGTCCTTAGAGGTATTCGGACAGAATACAGCCGATGCGGTTGCGAGGGTATCTGATAAAATAGTTAAAAAAAAGGGAGAAAAGGCGGTTATTGTATCGCTTGCAAGAGCGGGTACACCTGTGGGAATACTCATAAGACGCTATATCAGAAAAAAATACGGTTATGAATGTCCGCATTATTCCGTTTCCATAATCAGGGATCGCGGTATTGACAGAAATGCAATTAATTATATTCTGCAAAGGCATAATGCGGAAAGCCTGCAATTTGTTGACGGCTGGACAGGAAAGGGGGTTATTTACAGGGAACTTAAGAGGGAAATAGCAAATTTTGACGGAGTTTCCGATAATCTTGCGGTTCTTGCGGATCCGGCATATCTGACGGATTTGTGCGGAACACATGATGATATCATGATACCCAGCTCCTGTCTTAACAGTACCGTCTGCGGACTTATAAGCAGGACATTTCTCAGGAATGATATCATAGGCGGGAATGATTTCCACGGTGCGGCATTCTATAAGGAATTATCGCCGGAGGACAGAACCTATGAATTTATTGACTATATTACGGACAGGTTCCGTTTTGATTTACAGGCTGAAAAGGGTGCGACAGGAAATATCGGGATGAAGGATGTTGAAATGATTTCGGATATGTATGGAATCGGTAATGTGAATTTTATTAAACCGGGGATAGGGGAAACCACAAGAGTTTTACTCAGGCGTGTTCCGTGGAAGATTATAATTGACGGGAGATACGGCACAAGTCCGGAGCTTGAGCATATAAGGCAGCTTGCAAGGGAAAAAAATGTTGAAATAGAATATGTGAAATTGAATAATTATAAATGCTGCGGACTTATAAAACAACTGTCGGATGTATAGGATTGAATATAAAATCCGATACTGCCCCCTGTCATTCGTTTGGGTAATTTTATTTTGTATTTGATATGACGACTCCCCCATCTTTTCGGTGGGGGAGTGTGTCAATCAGTATAATTTTGACAGGACATAAATCAGCCTGTCAATATCATTTGGCTTTGTAAATACAGAGGGGGATATTCTTACCGCCCCGCAGTCGAGCGTATCCATCATCTCATGAGCACATGGCGCACAGTGAAGCCCTGCACGTACGGCAATATTATTTTTGTTCAGAATTGCGGCAACTTCCTCACTGTCATATCCGTCCGCATTAAATGATAAGACGGGAACGAAATATCTCTCATCAGGCATAGGAGTGTACAGTTTGATTCCGTGCATTTTTTCCAATTTATTATACAGATATCTGATAAGCTTAAATTCATGTTCCGCTATTTTTTCAACCTTGCGGGAGCCTACAAACTCAATTCCGCTTTTGAGTCCCATGATGCCGGGAAAATTCGGCGTTCCGCTTTCAAAACGATCGGGTAGCTCACCGGGCTGTTCGAGTGAATATGAATTGCTTCCTGTTCCTCCCTCGATAATTGTCTGCATGATATTGTTCCCCGATAAAATCATTAATCCTATACCCATAGGACCGTAAAGCCCTTTGTGACCTGCCGTGCATAATACATCATAGCCCTCGTGCATATCTATCGGTATTACACCTGCACTTTGTGCTGCATCAACGACAAATAACAATCCGTAGGCATGAGCCAATGCGCATAATCTCTCAACAGGAAGTCGTATTCCCCATACGTTTGATGCCTGTGTGCATATAATCAGTCTGGTTTTTGCATTTATCGCATGACGGAAGCTGTCGGTCGTTCTATCATCATCACCGATAAAAACATCTGCCTTTGTATAGGTTATCCCTTTGCTTTTCAGTCTTTCAAGAGGACGCATAACAGCATTATGCTCCATAGAAGATACGACAACATGATCTCCGCTCTGAAGAAGTCCCTTTATTGCCATATTAAGCGATGTTGTGCAGCTTGGAGTGAAAATAACATTTTCCTCATTTTCCACTCCGAAAAAATTAGCCGCTGTCCTACGTGCGGAATATATTTTTTCCGCAGCGGCAAGCGACATATTGTGACCGCTCCTACCCGGATTTGCCGAGGTTCGTAATGCTGACATAGTTGAAGTCAATACCGTTTGCGGCTTGGGGCAGGTGGTGGCAGAGTTATCTAAATATATCATTTTTCACCGAGCCTTTCTGTACGCCCGATAACCTTGATACCGTGCTTTATAAGAATTTTTTCAGCCTCGTCTGCTTCATTTTGAGCTACTACTATGCTGTAGCTGCAGCTTTTCTCACCGGCACGCCTTGCCGTTCTTTCAATTTCCGATTTTATTCCGAATGACCTCAGTATTTTTTGTCCCCTGAGAGCATAGGTAACAGACGACACCATTATAGCAGGTATGCCCAATTGTATCACCTCTCTCTTTTTATTAATATTTTATGCCAATAAAATAAATAAGTTCTTGAAAGTGTTTGACGAGATACTATTGACAAAGATAATAATTCTGTTTAAAATGAAATTGTATGCTGATGATTACAGAGGTGAATATATGTCTAAAATTAATTGTCCCGAATGTGGAGCCCCTATTTCGGATAACATAAAAAAATGTCCGAAATGCAAGTTCCCCATAGAAAAATTTGCTAATCCGGAATATGTTCCCGATGAAACAGATTATGATTTCAGTGGTAATTCCTTTGTCAGCTTTCGCCCTGAGCTTACATATTCGGAAGTCAGAAGGAACATACTGAACAGGAAAATACTCAGATACGGCGGGATTGCGCTTATTGTTGCCGTGATTGCAGCCGTTGCCGTCATATTTATGTACAGATTCAATATCAACACAGCTCACGAAGCGGATGTGTTGGATATACAGAATATCAGTGCGGGAAGATTTATGAAGATAAACGGAAAATATGTAATGATACTGACCTCCAATGAAAAGCGTCCGTTTGTTTCTGTTGTAAAAGACAGGGCAAATGGTATATACAATTATGTGTATATGAATGACGGAAGAGGGGAAGTGGACTATGATTATATTGAAAATGAAGCAGGTATCAGAGGAACTTCAGATGTTGTAGGCTATTTTTCAGGATATTCATTATCGAAAGAGGACATAGATAATGTTATTGATGATTATCACTACTATGATTATTCCAACGGAACATATACAGCCTGTACGGTTGATTATGAAGTTACACTCAGCAGTAAAATAAGCGGTATTTTATTTTATGATGTATTATGTGAGAGTGAGCATGAATCTGAATTGAATAAGAGTATGGTTGTGATTGACGGTGTAGGCATGGGAAGCTGTATTCTTGATAAATTGCCCTATGGAATCAGAAGTACAGAGCCGGAATTCAGACCGTTGTATTTTATACCCGCCTCGGAGCTTGAGGAGCAGGATTATAAAATCGAACAATCTTTTGAAACAAACTTCCGGAATTACTATGATTTTGAAGACAAGTATGTCAGCTATGATATATACGGAAAAGTTTCGATGTCTGACAAGGAACAGGGAGTGCTTCTTTATAATTATTCATTAAAAAGCATTGGAAGTAACGGTTATACGGAAGAAAAAAACGGGCTTGCAAATATAGAAAGCAGTTTATGTACTATTGCTGTATCGGACTCTTTTATATGTTCCGAAGATCCGGATTTGTTTGATTGTTATTTTAATATATGTGCATATGTAAATTGGAACGCTGTCCCCGTACAGGAAGAGAAAATAACAGACTAACCGAGATCCGGAATTGAGTATCTGTGCAATTCCGGATTTATTATTTTGCAAATTGTAATGACCGGCTTCGGATTAAAAATCGTTGCAATTTATACTGTCGGGTGGTATAATTTAAAATAATGATACACTTTTGAAGAATAAAGTTAAATATCGGTATTTAACATAAGAGTGGAGGTGTGCACGGTGCAAAATAACAATAATATTACGGAGCGGGGCAGAAAATTCAATATACCTCCGATAGCTTTTATTATAGCTGCTGCTGTTATAATTCTTGGCTGTGTTATAGGTATTTGCTCTGTTTATTCAAGTTATTATGAGGATGAAAGCTTCAAAAACGAAGCGGGAACGGTTGATGCCGTCTGCACAGAAAAAACGGTTTTTGACGAAGGGACGGGTGACGATACTGAAGTTCATTATGTCATGATAATCGAGTTTAATACCGATGAAAATAAAGACGAAGAGCCATATCAGGTGGTTCTTAATGAAACTGATGAATATTTCGGGAATATTTCCATAGGGGATACAATACCGATATACTATGATAAGGAAAATCCGACGATATGTCATCCCACGGTTTTATACAGTGACCCAACGGCTATCTATGTTGTTCTCGGAATTGTTATATTTGCGGCTGTTATCCTTGCGGGAATAAATATTAATACGCTGCTGAGAAATATACACGGATATACTCCGGTATATACAAAGCCCGAGGAAATAGGAGTTATGGGTGACGGTTCGGCGGAGAACGGTCTTGGTGACAGCAGTGTTGACTATAATGCTGCGGATGTTTTCAGCGATAAGCTTATGGAAAGTTATGTTGATCCGTTTGCTTCATATTCGGGTTATGGGGGTGGAGAAAACGGAAATCCCGGAATTCCGCAGGGGGAGTATTATGATCCTAATTCAAAATGCAGCGGTAATCAAGGCTTTGACGATAATTCCTATGTACCGCATGACGTTGATATAAATAATCCGTTCATCACAAACGTAAATTCAGACCCTGATAATCCTTATAACATGGGAAGCTATCAGCCAAATGAACGGAATGAAGAATCGTACAATAATCCACTTTCCATATACGGGGACGGTTCATTCGGCGCCGCACCTTCCACGGAAGATTGAAAATTAGTGTTGTGTTAATAAGGAAGTGATTAAAAATGTTTGAAAGCAGGAAAAATACATTCGTTAATCCTGATGAAGAAAAGCGGGACAGCGATACCTTTACCGCAGCAGATCAGATGATTTTTGCGAAAGAGATAGCGTCCATGTATGATATTTCGGCGGAGGAATCCGGCGATGTTCCGGCTTTTACAAAACCATTTGGTTCCGCTAAGACGAGAAATGATGAGAAAATAAACGATGAAGAAGCCAATGCGCATGAAACGTCTGCGGAAATGACAGAAACGGATAATGACGTTTCTCAGGACTTTACGACAGAGGATTCTGAAAGTAACTATGATCTTGAAGCACTTGTGAAAACAGGCAATGATGATCCTTTCAATATGAAAGCGGAGGATTATGAAAGTGACCATGCTCTTGAAGCACTTGTGAAAACAGGCAATGATGATCCTTTCAATATGAAAGCGGAGGATTATGAAAGTGACCATGCTCTTGAAGCACTTGTGAAAACAGGCAATGATGATCCTTTCAATATGAAAGCGGAGGATTATGAAAGTGACCACGATCTTGAGGCACTTATAAAAGCAGGCAGTGACGATCCGTTCAATATGAAGACAGACGATTATGAAAGTGACCATGACCTTGAGGTACTTGTAAGAAAAGGCTCGGACGATCCCTTCCATTCGGGTACGGATGACTATGAAGTTGATCCTATGCTTGCGGCACTTATAAGAAACGGTTCCGAGAACAGTCCGCTGTCCGGACTTGATGATCATTCTGAGGAAGAGGATGAATATAACGGGGAATAGGATTATATATCTGTCGCTTAAGGTGGTGTGTCATGGGTAAAAAACCGTTAAAAGCAGCGGCGGCTATAATGGCTGTATTGATTATATCCATGGGGATTATATACGTATTGTTTAATGTTGTTCCGCAAAGTAAATCCATGTCGGGGCAAAGCTCCGAAGAAGACTCAATCTTATCTGTTGATGCATCGGGGGATGAATCGTTGGATTACGTGGAGTCATCAGGGGTCGAAAGCACAGAGCCAAAGGAGTTAAAGGCGGATTTATCGGTCATAAAAGATTACGAGGATAAATATTTTGTAAAAAAGCTTAGTGAGGAAAATAAGTATTATTTCTGTGAGCTTTACAGGGCTGCATCAGAGCATAAAGAATCGGTTGAATTTGATATACCTGTTAATGAGGATGAGCTTTCGGTTCTTATGCATATTCTTAATTATGACTGTCCCGAGCTTATCCATCTTAACGGTGAATATTTTTCCAATAAAACCGGAGATAAGGCTGAGTATGTCAATAGGGTGACGTTCTCATATTGTATGACGGAGGAGCAATATGCTGATGCTTTGAATGAGCTTGACATGTTTTTTGAGGAGCTTGTTTCCGATTTGGAGGGAAAGAGTGAATATGAAAAAGAGAAATATGTATATGATTATATTTTTACGACCTGCAATTACGATGAGCTGACCGATATTTCGGGTTCCGCATATGGTGCTCTTTTTGAGGGATTTGGCAGATGTGAGGCATATTGTAAAGCTTTTATGTGGTGTATGCGAAAGCTCGGAATAGAATGTCTGTGTGTTTCCGGGGTTCAGAATTGGGATTCGGATTCCATGTTTTCCGAACATTCATGGAATATTGTAAAGATTGACGGCGATTGGTATCATGTGGACATTACGGTTGACAATGTCCGGCTCGGTTCGGGAGCCGACAATCCGCCGAATTACGGATTTTTCAATGCGGATGATTCATATATAAACGAAAGTCATGAAATCAGCGATTTTTATTTAAGGCTTGGTATTCCAAAATGTTCATCTTTCAAGCTGAATTACCATAAAATGAATAATTTGTTTGTCACGTCGGGAAATGCCGAGGAGAAGCTTAAGAGTATCATGCTTGAGCATTTTGATGAATCGGGCATAGATAATCTGAGTGTAAGATTTGAGAGCAGTGACGATTATAACAGAATATTGGGCAACATGGAAGGATTCATAACTGAGTTTCTCGTGGGTAATTCAGAGGATATATTTGAATATAATACACATTATAATAAGCTGTCAAAGACGATTATTATAAACCTGAAAAAGAAAGATACGTTGGAGGGGGAGTGAGCAAATGGAACCGGTATCAAATTTGGGCAGGTTCGGAAGGGTATTATTAATTGTTGTGGGTATTATTCTTCTTTGCATCGGAATATATTTAACAATAGAGAACAAAAATCCCGATAATGCTGTTGAATGTGAGGCTACAATAACGGGATTCAAAACGGAAGATACAAATACCGTAATGGGTGATAATACCGGTACGCTCGTAACCTATAAGGTTGGAAGAAAGCAATATACGGATATTGAGCTTGGACAGTATGAAAGCTCATGGAAGGTAGGGGACAAGATTGTCATATATTATCTTACCAATAATCCCATGGATATAACGACAAAAACAATTACCTATGGCGGATGGATTGTAATAATTATGTCTTTGCCGTTTCTTATAATAGGGATATACACCATTTTGAGTGTACGGAGGCGTTCTGCCAAAACACCGGAGGAGATAGCGGAGGACGAGGAGCGCACCACTGCCGGTAAACTAAAATATAAGGTTTCATCAATTGTTATTCCCCTTGCCGGAGGAATACCGTGTTGTATGATTTCGGTAATATTGAGTTACCTTGAGCACAGTCCGATACCTGCTCTTTTGTTTTTCATTCTTGGAGTATGTGCAGTTGCAGTAGGTATACGTTCCATTGTCGTTTATTTCATAATCAAACACAGACGGCGGCGTGCCGCCGCAGTCAATCCGTAATTAGTTTTCTCAGGTCAATTAATCTATGGCTCGACCGTTAATTTACTTGATAAACAAGTGATAAGTTTGTCATATTAGCAATATATTAAAAAACATAGGTCAAGTCCTCAAAAAGACTTGACCTATAATTTTTCTTGTCTGTATACTGTAACTTTCTCATGGCGGCGGCGTTCCGGCGGCGTGCCGCCGCAGTCAATCCGTAATTAGTTTTTTCGGGTCAATTAAGCTATGGCTCGACCGTTAATTTACTTGATAAACAAGTGATAAGTATGTCATTTGTAGTTGCGGAAAGCCTCGCAAGAGGCTTTCTCGACATTCACTTACGCACACCGACAGGCAAATTAATTATCGCGGAAACAGACTGCCCTCCACTATAAACAAAGCGAACGTAGTGAGCGAACCCGCGAACATGACAGCGGGGGCACCCCGCTTAGAAATATATTAAAAAACATAGGTCAAGTCCTCAAAAAGACTTGACCTATAATTTTTCTTGTCTGCATACCGTAACTTTCTTATGGCGGAGCGGCTCGGAGAGCCGCTCTCGACACCCTCTACCGCATTCCGACAGGCAAACTGATTATCGCGGAAACAGACTGCCCTCCACTATAAACAAAGCGAACGTAGTGAGCGAACCCGCGAACATGACAGCGGCGGCACGCCGCCGCGAACATGACAGTGCCGGCACGGCACCGGGGGCTCCCCCGCTTAGGATTGAGTTATGAATAGGTATGATGCGGCGCCAATTTGTAGGGCGGCAAGTAACAAAAGTATCACTATTGTTGCTTTCAGGGCACTAAGACGACTTTCTGCTCGCTTCTCTGCGGTGCTTCCGGCAGGTGCAACACGCACACGCTTTGTCCGCGCCATCTGCCTGTCAATGTCTTCTGCAATATCGTCGAAACCGTCAACTTTATCCACTCTCTCATTAAGCTTGTATGTATCCGTGAGAATCTTTTTCAGGTCAGGTAAAATTGCTGATATCCTGTCCGTGTCATCGGGAAGTGTAACAATGGTCTGATCCTCGGCACGCTTTATACAACAGACAACATCACCATTGTTACTTAGCTCCTTTGAGAAAATTTCCGCTTTATCGGATTTCAGTACCTTGTTCAAAATACCTTCGGTTCCTTGCTTGCCTGTGTCACCGCCAACAATCAATATAAGCTTGTCGCGCTTGACTGCACGGCCGAGCATTTCGGTTAGTTCTTTTGGGGAAACGGCAGCACAAGCTTCGTTTAGTGAAAGAGATATTTCACCGAGCCTCTCGGAAAGTAAATTCTGAATTTCGGATGTTTTTCCCGACCTGTAAAATATTATTTCGTAATTCAATGATCATTACTCTCCTTCGTCTGATGTCTGCTCTTCTGTAGAGGATTGGGCATCAATTTCCGCTGATGTGAGGATTGTATCAAGCTCTCTCAGGGCACTGTCAACATATCCGTTTATCTCCTCTGAGCTTGCCGAACCGTTTATAAGATCTTCATACTTTTGGTAAATGGTATATATCTCAACCTGCTGATTTTCATAATACATATCTATGTCGAGATAGTTATAGATTGTATTGATTGCATTGCCCTTCTCTTCCTCCAGTCTTTCGGCATCCGTATCTACTGACGATTCGACGACTTCAGGCTCGCTTGGTTTTGTTTGCTCGGGTTCGCTTGGTTTTGTTTGCTCGGGTTCGCGCTCGGGTTCGTTTGGTTTTGTTTGCTCGGGTTCGCGCTCGGGTTCGCTTGGTTTTGTCTGCTCGGGTTTGCTTGACTGTGCAGGTTTGCTTGACTGCTCCGGTTTACTGCTTGAATTCCGTGATGCTTCGGATTCCTCGTCCTTCTCATCGGATGTCTTAATCTTAGCAATCTCAGCTATACCATCTTTTTTGAACTGTTCAACAGCCTCAATGGTTTTTGCAGAGTCGATTTTATTATAATATTCCCTCAGCAGATCCTCAACTTTCGTTCTCTCTGCTCTGTAGTACTTATTTCCGGCGATTGAGTCCTTAACGGAAGCTTTTGCACTGACCTTGCTGCTTTGTAATTCCTTTGCGGATGTTTCCTTGTCGGATTCTTCCTGTTCCTTGGAAATCTGCTCCTTGGTTTTTACTTTAGCAAGCTCTTTGTATGCTTCGGCATACAATTTATTAATTTCCTTGCCGCTTGCAGCATCATTGATAAGATCTTTGTATTTTGCCATTATTTGGTCGATTTTCTTCTTTTCGGCACTAAGGTAATTCCTGCTTGCAAGATACTCGTCAAGCTCCTTCAGGGCATTTTTCTTACCCTCGTTAAGTGTCTTTTCGAGATTTTTATCGTCCTTTTCGGACCATTTTGAATTCTTGCCGTCATACCAGTCAATCTTGCCATTGTTGAAGGCATCCTGGAATGTTGTGACATCCGGCTTCACTCCGCCTCTGACGTTATACCATACATCGGGATAAAGTGTGTCGGGATTAACCCTTGCTTTTGACACATCCACCTTTGAGCTTTCTCCGTCACGTACCTTTCTTGCAACAACGACAAACCTGAATTCGGAAAAGTCATACGTACACGTGGAGAGCGTTACGAGCGTGTCATTTTCGTTTACATCAACAGGGCAGTCATACAGGGATCTTTCACGGACCTGATATACGAAATTGAGGAAATCGTAATCATTATCGAAATCTCCCCTGAGATAATTGAAAAATCTTCCATGTTCTTCAAGCGTATTCGTTTTGAGTACGGATATTATTTTCCACTCGCTTTTTTCGTAGATAGTATTGAACGTAAACGAAGGAGTTTTCTTATAGAAGCTGTAATCCTCATAGTTCAAAAGGTTTGCAAACATTCGTCCGTCCTGCATATGGTGACCGTGAAGAATCATGTTTTTTGAATCGAGCTTACTGCGGTAATCCATGAAAACTGTTCCGTATGCGTCATAATTTCCATAGAAATCTTTGTACAGATAATATTCGGGGTCTTCTGTCTCGGGAGGCTGAACGACAACATAGTCAATTCTTGTATTCGGTATCTTTATCCAACCGACCGTGTCCTTATTTTCGTCCAGAAGCTTGCTGAAATCCACAAGAGTACCCTGCGAACCGTCCGTCGGTTTTTTGGTTATCTCATTTCCTTCTTCATCTGTTTCCGTGCTTGAAACAAGCAGTTCTCTTATGCTTCCCGTTGTATTATCATTTATTGCGGGTCGTATCACAAGTATATTTACAAGCATACTTGACGAAACAATAAAGGTAATGACGGCAACCATTAATATTACCTTTCTTATAACGTCAAAAGGTGTATCACCGGAACATGGGATTATGCGTCTCCAGAATGCATTTTTCTTCTTCTTCGGATTCAGTGCCGAACTGCATACGCTGTAGAGTATTGTTTCAAAATCCTTTCCCGCAGCTTCCTCCGTCGGAAGCAGCATTATCAGAATACCGTCATGCTCGGCTGAAAAAGCATATATGGTATCGGATTTTTTATTCTCCCCCCGACCGTTTTCTTTATTTTCATTAAATGCTGTTTCCTCTGAATGTCCATCGCTTTTCAAATTCACTTTACCTTTGTCGGTATCTTTGTTATCTTCTGATACGACATCGGTTTTATCAACGGTTTCATTGATGTTCAGTGTAACCTCTTTTTCATCTTCATCAATTATCAGTGCGGGCGAGGATTCGATTATTATATCATCTTCCTGCTCCTTTGCAATGTTTTTCTTATTTTTTGAAATATCATCCTTTGAGGAAACGGTACGTGCCTCTATGGTTTTGATTTTCTCGTTTATTCCAAGCTTCTCAAACAGCTTTGCGGCATCTTCGCTGCTGTCGGAATTCAATGCGTCGGCAATTATAACGAGGTCAATCTTATCCTCTCCGGATTTGGTTTCCCGGAGAGCCTCCGTAACGCTTGCTTTTGTCATGTTTATTTCTGTCTTGTATATAATATTTATATCTATGTCGCTGAGAAGCTTTACACTTTCTTCAAAAGCATCATCGGATGTTTTTGCAAAGACCTTTCCGTCTTTAGGCAAATATAATTCAGCATTCATAAATTATCACTCCTGACAGTTGAAATACTTAAATTTCCGTGATTTTAACATTTTCAATCGCTTCATTTATAAGCGGTTCAAAATCAATCTTGTTTTGTTCGGTCAATACATTTTCAAGTACCGGTCGGGTTCTCGGATGCTTCGGTGTAAATACCGTGCAGCAGTCCTCATACGGCTGTATGGATATGTCAAATGTATCTATTCTTCTTGATATCTCTATTATTTCTTCCTTATCCATACCGATAAGCGGACGGAAAACAGGCATTGTACACACATTATCCGTGCAGGCTATCGCTCCTATTGTCTGACTTGCGACCTGTCCAAGACTTTCGCCTGTTATAAGTGCCTGACATTCATTTTTCCGGGCAAGCCTTTCTGCGATAATCATCATGAACCGACGCATTATTATGGTGAAATATTCCTCGTGGCATTTATCACGTATTTCCTCCTGAAGCTTTGTGAATGGAACAGTATACATAGTCATTCGACCACTGTATTTTGATACCCTTTTCAGAAGCTCCTCAACCTTTTCTTCGGCACGCCGACTTGTATACGGAGGGCTTGCAAAATGTACTGCCGTAAGCTCTATTCCCCTTTTAGCCATCATATATGCGGCAACGGGACTGTCTATACCGCCTGAAATAAGTATTGCAGCTCTGCCTCCGGTTCCCACGGGAATCCCCCCGGCTCCCTTATGAATTTCGGAATGTATATATGCCGCCTCATCCCTGATTTCTACGGTAACAACGGCATCCGGGTTATGAACATCAACGGCAACCTCGGGGTAAAGCTCTGCCAGATAACCTCCGACCTCTGAGGAAATCTGAGGGGAGGTCAGGGGGAATTTCTTATCCGAGCGTTTTGCCTCAACCTTAAAGCTTTTTATTCTTGAAAAATGCTCTTCAAGATATTTTCCTGCTGTTTCCTTGATTTTATCAATATCCTTATCGCAGACGCAGGCACGGGAAAATGCAGCTATGCCGAATATTTTTGAAATACATTCGGCAGCCTCGTCCATATCAATATCGTCGAATACCGGCATTACGGTTACGATCGACTGCGAATTTTTAACCCTGAAGGCTCCTATTGGATGAAGCCTGTGCTTGATATTCTTTACCAGACGGTCCTCGAAATTTTTCCGGTTAAGTCCTTTCAGGACTATCTCTCCAAGCTTTATTAATATTACCTCTTTCATATTTTTTCTTATCACCCTTTACACTGATACACAATTGATTTTATCACATCCTGCTTCTTCTTGCAAGTGTAAAAAGAGCTTCTTCCAAGGATTTTATAAGAATATCAATATCTTCCTCGGTGTTTTCCCCCGAAAAGCTTATTCTTATTGCCGAATCCGTTAAATTATCGGACAGACCCATAGCTCTGAGTACATGACTTTTCTGCCCTTTTGCACAGGCGGAGCCGCTTGATACATAAATACCTCTTTCCTCAAGAAAATGCAGAAGTGTTTCCGATCTCAGCCCCACAGCGGAAATATTGAGTATATACGGCAGACAGCTTTCGTCGGAATTAATTACTATATCATCAATCCGCCTGAGTCTTTCCCGACAATATGTATTCAGATCATTTATATGTTTTTTTAGTTCCTTTTTGTTGTTAAGTTCCTCTACGGCTGCTCCGAGGGCACATATTGACGGGCAAGGTTCCGTTCCGGGGCGTATCTTTTTTTCCTGAAGACCGCCGAAATGGATCGGAAGTATACGTACGCCTTTCCTTATATAAAGGGCACCAGCACCCTTTGGGGCATATATTTTATGACCGCTCACGGTCAAAAGGTCTATGCCGTTTTTTTGGGGTTTTATCTGCATTTTCATAAATGCCTGAACCGCATCCGTATGAAACAGTGCGGGTGAATTTGCCGCCTGTATCGCACGGTGTACACATTCTATCGGCTGGATGGAGCCTGTTTCGTTATTTACAGTCATAATGCTGACGAGGATAGTATCCTGAGTTATTGCGGAAGCTATATCATCCCTGCTGATTACCCCGTTTTTATCAGGTGTGAGGTATATCACCTCAAAACCCTCTTTTTCAAGCTCACTCATGGTTTCCATGACCGAAGAATGTTCTATAGCTGTAGTAACTATCCTGTTCCCTCTTCTTTTCAGAGCTTTGGCAGCACCGAGAATTGCAAGATTATTTCCCTCCGTACCCCCGGAGGTGAAATATATTTCTTCCTTTTCCGCACCGAGTGCATCGGCGATGCTCTGTCTTGCTTTCTGCATTTCATGCTCCGCCTCAAGACCCTTTGAATGGAGTGATGAGGGGTTCCCGTATATTTTTGTCATCATTTCCAAGGCTTTTTCTGCTGCTGCATGACATACCCTTGTTGTTGCACTGTTATCAAGATATATTTCCCTCAAAAAAACACGACCTTTGAAATTGAAAATTGCAATTTTAAAAATTTATTTGTTTTCCGTATTTGTACGGATACTATGAATAAAAAATTCTTTTGTATGGAAAAATAATAAAAACCACATAAAAGGACTGAACAGATATGAATGTAACAATTGAAGAATATTCCTCAATGGTAAAAAAAGCTTCTCCGAACAGCCGCATACTCAGGGATTGTCTGGGTGCCTTCTTTATCGGAGGTATTATATGCATAATAGGTCAGGCAATGACAGACAGCTACAGCCTTATCGGTTATGATATAAAGGATGCCCGTTGTCTTACGAGTGTGACTCTTGTATTTCTCGGGGCATTATTCACCGCTTTTGGCTGGTATGACAATATAGCAAAGCTCGGAGGAGCGGGAACACTCGTTCCGATAACGGGCTTTTCGAATGCTGTTGCATCCCCCGCAATGGAATTCAAAAGCGAGGGCTATATTCCGGGACTCGGAGCTAAGATGTTTATTATCGCGGGACCCGTAATAGTATACGGTACTGTCGCTTCGGTATTGTACGGGCTGATTCTCCTTATAATAAAATCGGTATAAACCCCGGAAACAGAGAAGCCGTCGGGCAGCGGCGGGTATGGTATGAATTATCCGCTGCCCGCACTTTGAATTTTGGGATAAATCTAATGTATTATACAAATTTTTCTTGTAAATTTAATCTAATTATGGTATTATATAGCTAAGATTTATACGAAAGAGTAATTCTTTTGGGAAGGGGTCATTAAAATGTATGATAAGATACTTTCTTCGCTCTCTTACGGTATGTTTGCTGTCGGTGTACGCGGCGACAAGGCACCAAATGCCTGCATAGTCAATACCGTAATGCAGATTTCATCCTTGCCTATGACAATAGCGGTAAGTATAAATCATAACAACTATACTAACGAATGTATAAAGAAGTACGGGGAATTTACGGTCAGCGTACTTTCGGAGGAAACTACAGGTACTGCTATCGGGGCGCTTGGATATACATCGGGCAGAGATACCGATAAGCTCGCAAACGTCAGATATAAAATTCTCAGGGAGGGTGCGCCTGTTATTCAGGAAAACATCTGCTGCTGGTTTTTGTGTAAGGTAGTAAATGTCGTGGAAACCGTGACACATACTATTTTTATAGCCGAGCCGAGAGCCGGAAGCGAGAAAATTAACGGCAAGCCTATGACATATGATTATTACCGCAATGTTATCAAGGGGAAATCCCCGAAATATGCTCCTACCTACATTGAGGAGGAAGTCGAAAAAGCGGATAAGTATATTTGCAGCATCTGCAAATACGAATACAGTGACGAGCTTGTTCCGTTTGACGAGCTGCCGGATGATTGGGTTTGTCCGATATGCGGAGCGCCGAAATCCGTATTTGAAAAGGAATGATTTTATTCCTCATTAAGTTTATCATAAAGCAAAGAAAATGTCAAGGAAACTTGTCAAATTTCATTTTAAACTTGTCATTTTTATTATAATACAAGAGATGTGGAGAGATTGCAATGACAGTAAGGGAAGTTCAGGACGAGATAGTCAGATTAAAAAAGGAAAACGACATATGTATACTTGCTCACAGCTATCAATCTCAGGATATAATTGAGGTTGCGGATTTTACGGGAGATTCCTTTGCACTGAGCAAATTTGCTGCAACTGTTCCGAATAAGAATGTACTGATGTGCGGAGTAAGGTTCATGGCGGAAACGGTAAAAATTCTTTCTCCCGAAAAGAGGGTAATTCTTTCAAGTCCGGTTGCGGGCTGTCCGATGGCGGAGCAGATGGATAAGGAGCTTATTGAGGGGATAAAGGAAAAATACCCCGATTATACGGTTGTTGCATACATAAATACAACGGCGGAGCTTAAAACTATATGTGATGTATGCGTTACATCATCAAGTGCGGTAAAGATAGTAGGGGAGTTGGAGAATAAGAACATTCTTTTCATTCCCGATTGCAATCTTGGTGCATATGTTGCACAGAAGCTTCCCGATAAGAATATAAAGCTTTTACAGGGTGGTTGTCCGGTTCATGCGGCTGTTACTAAGAGGGATGCCGAGCTTGCGAGGAAGCAGCATCCGGATGCGGAAATGCTTGTACACCCGGAGTGTATACCTGCTGTTGTTTCCATGGCTGATTATGTCGGTTCGACCTCGGGCATTATGAATTATGCCAAAAATTCCGATAAGAAGGAATTTATAATAGGAACGGAAAACAGCATTTCGGAGCATTTGCAGTATGAATGTCCTGATAAAAGATTTTATCCGCTTTCACAGGGGCTCATTTGCAAAAACATGAAATCGACAACTCTCATTGACGTCCTGAATTGTGTCAAAGGTGACGGAGGAGAGGAAATTTTCCTTGATGACAAAACCATAGCGGAAGCCCTTAAATGCATAAACAAAATGATTCAACTTGGCAGCGGCGCCGGCGGCGTGCCGCCGCTGTCAATCCGTAACTAATTTACACAGGTCAAAAAATCTATGGCTCGACCATTAATTTACTCGATAATCAATATATGAGTATGGCGGCGTGCCGCCGCTGTCAATCCGTAACTAATTTACGCAGGTCAAAAAATCTATGGCTCGACCATTAATTTACTCGATAATCAACAGATGAGTATGGCGGCGTGCCGCCGCTGTCAATCCGTAATTAGTTTACCAAAGTCAGTTATTCTATGGCTCGACCGTGAATTTACTTGATGAACAACAGATGAGTATGGTGCCGTGCCGGCGGCGTGCCGCCGCTGTCAATCCGTAACTAATTTACGCAGGTCAAAAAATCTTTGGCTCGACCATTAACCTACTCGATAATCAATATATGAGTTTGTCATTTTAGTTAAGGTTGGATAATTAAATGTATGGCTCGACCGTGAATTGTCTTTTGGCGGGTAGTTATAGAATTGTCATTTTGCTTCTTAAATTGAAGCTGCCGTTGTTCAGGTTAGTGGTTTGCGGCTCGGTATAAGGCGGTGAGTGAATGAAGAAGGATGAGATTATTACAGTTAAATCTACCTTGGGGAAAAAGAAAAAAAGAGGAAATACAAAAAGACAGGGTAAAAAACAGAACTATGATTTTTCTATGAATGAAAAGGATCTTACCGGGCTTAAGAGGGCAATGGTTATATTGCCGATACTTATAATAGGAATAATTGTTGTCGTGCTTATTATAGGAATTAACCGCTACCAATCCATGTTTGGGAATGTTTCCGGAGAAGATTCCTTTCAGAATGTCAGTAAGACGTATGATGATGACGATGAAAGTAAGCTCCTGCTTCTGATCTCTCCCGATAACCCGCTTCCGTCCGATTTTAAGATGAATCTTGTTTCATATGACGAATTTCAATTTGACAAGTGTATTGTGCCCTCTCTCAAAGAAATGATTGGTGCGGCAAGCGAGGATGGAATAACACTTAAAATAAGCGGAGGATATGTATCCCCCGAGGTTCAGCACGAATTATATATGGATGAGGTAAGACGCCTTATGGCACGCGAAGGCTATGGGGAAGCAAGAGCAATGGACGAAGCCGAAAAGACTGTACCGATGGAGGAACACTCGGAATCCCAGAGCGGTCTTTGTGTAAAATTCGGTTCGTCGGATGATGAGGCTTTTTCCGAAAGTGATGAATATCTTTGGCTTTATAAGAATTGCATTAAGTATGGGTTTATATTAAGGTATCCGCAGGATAAGGAAAGCAGTACGGGGTTTGAATTTGACCCGACGCATTTTCGGTATGTCGGAAAGGAAAATGCAGTACGTATGCGTTCAATGAATATGACGCTTGATGAGTATCTCGTATATCTTGATTCGAGAGCATAAAATAACCGGGATATTCATAATGTACAAGCGTAAAGATTTGACGATGTCCGGACATAAGGTGCCGTAAAAAAACAGCGGGATGAAAATAACTCCTATGCTCTTGATGTATAACGTCTGCTCAAAAGTAAAAATGTTGTGACCTCGACGCGGCACTAAAAACGCTGAAGCTGATTATAAAATCAGGGTATAGTATTGAAAAAATAAAGAATGAGTAATCTCAGTCAGATAACTGATATAATTCAGGGACTGTCCGATAAGCTTTGTATGTTTATCGGACAGTCCCTTGATGTTTTGATTTTTTTTATTTTCTTTCCGGATATCCCCTTTAATCATTGGCTTCGTTCGCCCGAGGCGTATTCGTTCATGTTGATATGGCAATGTTATGTGTTCCGCTGCTTATGCCTGTTCTGATAATTCTCAATATCTCACTTCCGCTTCAGTGCGTGATTTTTGAACACGCTAACGCAAGTGACCCGGGACCTATATGACAGCCTATGCTTAGTGAAAGAGGGGCAATATGTATATTATATCCCGGAAAAGCTTCAATCACCTCATTTTTCCAGCTTTCCACCTCGGAAAACGTCATATCGGAATAAGCAATATGCAGAGTCATGAGTTTATGCTTACAATATTTTGCAAATCTTCCGGAAAGGTCATTTTCCATAGCATTTATCATTGATTTTTTTGCAGCGACTGTCCCACGGCATTTTGAATATGCGTCAAGCTTATCCCCCTGTATCTGCAAAACAGGCTTAAGGTTCATAACACTTGCGATAAGCGCACCCGCCGCGGTTATCCTTCCCCCTCTTTTTAGAAAGGTCAGGTCATTTACCATTATATAGATACTTGATTCAGCCGCATCCTTTTCGTGTATGTATCTTGCACTCATTCCGTTATCAGCCATATCCTTGGCATCAATTACGGACTGATATTGTGTAACCGATATTCTTCTGTTATCTACAGTGAATACCCTGCTGTTATATTTATCGGTATTGGAAAGCGTGACAGCAGTCTGACAAGAACTGCTTAGCCCCGATGACATGGGGATATAAACTACCTCATCATAGTTTTCAAGAGCCTCATCCCAAAGCAGGGATATTTCCCCCGGAGCCGGCTGGGTTGTTGAAACCTTTACATTCGGACGTTCTATCATATTATAAAAATCCTCTTGAGAAATATCAATCCCTTCCTTATAATCCTTATCATTAACCGTAAAGGACATAGGGAGGAGAAATATTCCGAGTGAATCTGCCTCTTCCTTTGTTATACCGCTGTTGGTATCCGTGGCTATCGCTGTTCTCGGCATACCTTATACCTCCTTGCACCAGTGTGTCAGAGTCAGTCTATACAGGAAATAATTTCATCCCTCATTCGGATAGCCTCTCTTCTTGCGGCATGAGCGTATTCTTTCGGGTCACAGTTTTCTTTTTTCCATGCACACATAATACCCCTTGAGGAGTTTATTATTGCACCTGTGCCGTTTTTATCAAATGCAGGAGCAACATCTTTTGCTCCGCCTCCCTGTGCACCGTAACCGGGAACAAGGAAGAATGTGTGTGGGAGAGCCTTTCTGAGTTCGCCGAGCTGCTCGGGATATGTTGCACCCACAACGGCACCTACAGCTGAATAGCCCGTTTTTCCTTCGGTGTCCCTGCCCCAGTTTTCACACATATTCCCCATTGTGTGATATACGGTCAGACCATCATCAAGCTTTCTGTCCTGCAATTCCCCCGAAGACGGGTTAGAGGTTTTAACAAGCACGAAAATTCCTTTGTCTTCTGCCTTGCATATTTCAAGCAGAGGTTTTATACCGTCCGTTCCGAGGTATCCGTTTACGGTAAGAGCATCTGCACCGAAGGCTTCTGCTTTTACATTTTCAATATCTGTTTGTCCGATATGAGCGGCGGAATATGCCTGCATGGTCGCTCCTATATCATTACGCTTGCCGTCCGTTATTACAAACATACCCTTTTCTTTTGCATATGCTATTGTTTCAGTAAGTGTACGCACACCCTGCCAGCCGTACATCTCGTAATAGGCAGCCTGAGGCTTTACTGCCGGAACTATATCGCATAGTGCGTCTATAAGTCCTTTATTGAACTGCAGCAATGCTTCGGCGGCACCCTCAAGTGTTTTTCCGTACTGCCTGTATGCTTCCTCTTTGATATATCCGGGTATATAATCGAGCTTCGGATCAAGTCCTGCCACAGTGGGATTATTTTTTTCTTTTATTTTCAGAATAAGTCTGTCAAATGACATTTTGTTTTCCTCCATTATGTATGTTAAATTTCGCTGAACACAATTTTCCCTCCGCAGACAGTAAGCTTTACTCTTGCGGAAAGTGTGAGTCCCTTGAAGGGGGTATTTTTGGATTTTCCGTGGAGTTTATCGGGATCCACAGTCCATTCTTCATGTTTATACAGCATAAGATCAGCGGTTTTGCCCACAGTAATTGAGCCGGCTTCTATTCCGAGTATCCTTGCGGGGCTGCAGGACATTTTCCCTATGAGTTCCTCCTCGCTCATGAAGCCGCCCTTAACAAGCACGGTATATGCTGCTGCAAAGGATGTTTCCATTCCGATTGAACCGTTGGGTGCTGAAATAAAATCCGATTTTTCCGCAGGTGTATGCGGAGCATGATCGGTTGCGATCGCATCTATTGTACCGTCACAGAGTGCTTCAATCATGGCAAGTCTGTCACGCTCGGTACGCAGCGGCGGATTCATACGGTAATCCGCATCTTTTTTCAACAGTTCATTTTCGGTAAGCATAATATAATGCGGAGCGGTTTCCGCCGTTACCTTTACTCCTGCACGTTTGGCATCCCTTATCATATTTGCGGACGTATATGTGCTGACATGGCATATATGTATCGGTACGTCATACGCGGCGGCAAGAGCAAGCTCTCTTGCTGTGCCTGTATCTTCGGCGGCACGCGGCATACCTCTGACTCCGAGTTTTTCCGATATTTCACCTTCGTTTATCTTACCTCCGGCAAGGTAGGGGTCTTCGCAGTGTGCGGTTACGGGTATACCCAGTTTTGCGGCTTTCTTCATTGCATCCGCCATCATTACGGTATTTTCCACAGGTCTGCCGTCATCGGAAAGTGCAGATATACCCGCACGGTAAAGACCGTCAATATCGGTAGGCTCATGGCTTTCAAGACCTTTTGTGATCGCACCGACAACATAAACGTGTGCATCGGCACTGCCCGCCTTGTCAAGAATATATCTTACCGTTTCGGGTGTATCTACAGCCGGTGCGGTATTTGGCATGGCAAGAAGACTTGTAACACCGCCTGCTGCGGCAGCTCTGCAACCGGTTAATATATCCTCTTTATCCGTCTGACCGGGATCACGCAGATGCACATGAAGATCTACAAGTCCCGGAGCGGCGATAAGACCTGAAGCGTCAATAATCTGTGTATTATCATCCGCAGACTCCGGCGGGGCAAATTTACCGTTCTTTATAAATATATCCCCTATTTCATTTACGGAATTTTCGGGATCAATGATATGTGCGTTCTTTATAAGAATATCACTCATTTTATCACCTTACTTTTCATCTTCCCCGGCAGAGAATATTTTGCCGAAGGATTTTTTTATCCTGTCCCTTAACTTGGGGGCGGTTTTTTTGTCTATTTCCTTAAGGGTCATCTCTCCGCTTCCGGGAGCGAACGGATCGAGTGTATCATCTTCATTGTCCGGGTAGTATGAGTCCGGTTCTTCAGCCGCGGGAGTTTGGATGGGTTCGGGCTGCGGCTCCGGCTGACGGTTGAAACTTACAACCGATTGCTTACGCAGTTCCTCTGCCTGTTTGTTGTAATCATTTGCATTAACGCTTTCAAGCTTGGGAATGGAGGTAAGGGGAGTGATGTTTGCGGTAAAAGTATTTGCGGGTGAAATTGCCTTTTCAAATATAATACCGGTATCACGCTCGAATACAAACTCAGGTGCAGACGGTTCAGCTTCTGTTTCCGTACCTTTTCCGTTATTTATATTTTCTTTTTCCACTGTATTTATTGTTGAGGTTCTTTCCGTTTCGGTATCCGTTTTTCCGAATTCTGACATAACGACCGCCTCTGTTTTATCTTCTGATGTATGATTAATATTCTCGGAAACATTATCATTTTCCTCATGTCCGGTTTTCTCATCAGAATGAGTATTTTCTATAGTTTCTTCTGTTATTTTTCCGTCAACAGTCTCGTCCTCGGCAGCTTCCGCTTGTACTTCTTTGTCAACAGTCTTATCTTTAGTTTCCTCAGTTCTGACCTCTGCAACGGTCTTATCTTCTGTTTCCTCAGTTTTTACCTCTGCAACGGTCTTATCTTCTGTTTCCTCAGTTTTTACCTCAGCAACAGCCTTATCTTCTGTTTCCTCAGTCTTTACCTCAGCAACAGCCTTATCTTCTGTTCCCTCAGTCCTGACCTCAGCAACAGCCTTATCTTCTGTTTCCTCAGTCTTTACCTCAGCAACAGCCTTATCTTCTGTTTCCTCAGTCCTGACCTCTGCAACGGTCTTATCTTCTGTTTCCTCAGTCCTGACCTCAGCAACAGCCTTATCTTCCGTTTTCTCAGTATTGACCTCAGCAACAGCCTTATCTTCCGTTTTCTCAGTATTGATCTCAGCAACAGCCTTATCTTCTGTTTCCTCAGTCTTTACCTCAGCAACATTCTTATCTTCTGTTTCCTCAGTCCTGACCTCAGCAACATTCTTATCTTCTGTTTCCTCAGTCCTGACCTCTGCAACGGTCTTATCTTCTGTTCCCTCAGTCTTTACCTCAGCAACAGCCTTATCTTCTGTTTCCTCAGTCCTGACCTTTGCCACAGCCTTATCTTCCGTTTTCTCAGTCTTGACTTTTGCAACAGCGTTATCCTTGTTTTCCTCCGTCTTGACAGAACGCTCTGTCTTTGCTGAAGTGCCGGATACAGCCGACACCACAGCACCTGCTGCTTCTGCCTTATCGGACACATTCTTAACGGATTCGGCAGCGGATTCTGCGGCTATACCCGCAGCAGTCACAGCTGCCCCGGCAACCGTGACGGCAGTTTCTTTTAAAGCAGCAGTACCGGAAGATTCGGTATTTTTCTTATCCCTCTTGTTCTTCTTGTCGGACTTCCTATTCTTCTTTTTCCCTTTTGTTACGGGTTTCTTCTTTAACTCGGCCTCCCCGTCCTTTACAGCAATCTGAACAGGTTTACCTGTTTCATCACTGATTGAGTCTATTACAATACTTCCGTCCTCATTCTTTTTCACGGCAAGCTCTATCCGGTTCGGTTTAACGGCTTCGGGTGAGTGGTATATTTCGGTTCCTTCATTGCTCGTTTTCGGTGCCTGTTCCGCTGTTGGCTCATCTTCATACTCCGGAGCACGGTACTGAAGTTTATCCTTTATACTGTTTATAAACTTATTAGTACTCTCCTTGTTTGTTTCGACAGTGTGTTCCGTTAATTCGTCAGGCTCATCGGAGGCAAAAAGCTTTTCGGTAAACTTTTGAAGGATATTTCTCTTTTCCGACTGCTCATCATTCGTATTTGTATTTACAGGTTTTTCCTTGGTCGTCTGTGTATCGGATGCTTTTGTATTATTGTTTTTTGTAGTATCTTCTTTAGTTTCCGGAACTGTTTCTTCGGCTTTGATGATTTCCTCTTTAATCTCTGCCGGCATAGGAGTCGTTTTTGTAATCCTTACAACAGGCTGCTCCGTTACGACCGGTTCGGATATTTTCGGAGGTGCCTTTGTTATTGTTATAGCCGGATCATCTTTATGCGTGTTATCGGATTTTTCCTTTTTCTTAACATCAACAACGGTATTTTCTTGCTTTATCATGGCATCCACAGCGGCCACCGTATCATTTTGTATTTCTTTCTTTGCTGCTGCAGGCTGAAGCCTGCCGAAATGCTTCTCGAATTTTGATACCGGTTTTTCTTCCTCTTCTCCCGTTACGGGTGAATTTGACAGGAAATTCTTTCTTCCTCTTCCGAATCTTTTTTCATATTCGGAAAGCTCCTCATCGGGATGCTGTTCACTGCCTTCCTCTGCTATACCGTTTGTAATGATTGCCTTTTCAACATCGGAGAAAATCTCTTCTCGTTTATTCTCAGTGGTATCTATAGAGGGCTCATTAAAGGGCTCATTGTGCTTATCGGTTTCTTCGCTGTTCTCTTCGGAAATATCCGTATTTTCATCGGTATTAAATACCTCTTCGCCGATTTGTTTTATTTCCGTTTTTGCTTTGGGAGTGCTTTCGGCAAATACAACAGAATCGGTATTTCCCTGTGCAGCGGACTCATTTTCCGCATTTACTTCTTTTGCTTTTCTGGCTTCCTCCGCACTTATATTGGACAGCTTGGCTATCTCTGAGGTTACGGACATTGCAGGCTGTTCGACAGCTTCAGCCTTTCCTACCGGTGTATAAGGATTTTTCGGTATGGAAAGTTCCATTGTCGAGTCAAGTCGGGGAATATTTTTGTTTTTTTCCTTTTGCTTTTTCTCCTCTTCGAGTTTCGTGTTTGTGAAAAGCACATTTTCATCAGATGCTTCAAAAATCGAGGTATCATACGGTTTTTCCGTCTTTTTCGGTTTTATCTCTTCTTTTACTTCGTCATCCACCTGTAAACGGGTTTTAGGGGTATTTATAATGAACTTATCATCATCTTTTCCCTTGAAAGAACGATGGGATTCACGATATTTTGTCCCCACTATAATCATTGACGCAAGTGCAACAAGAGCCACTACAGAGGAAATAAGGATAACAATGTACCTCGGATCAAGATTGGTTACATCTGTTGATGATGCATCCGATATCTCGGCAGATTCCTCAGCCCTGCCCTCAAAGACTGTTTCGGACATGATATTCCTTATAAGAGCCTGTTGATTTTCCGACAGCTTGCCTGTATGTGACTGAAAGGTTATAATGATATTTTTCCCGTTTACGACCGTATATTCCTGAACGCCGTAAATTTTTGCATCTGCCGTTTCATATTCCGTATCGAAGCTCAGAAAGAGTGTTCCGTTATATGTGTTCTTAGAGCATCCTACGGCGAGATTGTTTTCAAGAAGGGCATTTGTTATCTGCGTAATTTCCTCTTCTGAAAGGTAGGAAAGGTTATCTATTGTCTGAGTTCTTTCGTTCTGAGTCATTGTCAGTGTTATATCAAACGAAAAGTCCTTTGCAAAAGCCTTTATGAGTGTGCCGTTTTCCTTAAAGCTTTTCTTTACTTTTTCTTTTGTAAGGTTGGCGGCGGCAAGAGCCGGGTCATCCTCATCAATATCGGGTGTAAGGATATACATTTCAGACGGCAGGCTGATAGTCATCTTCGTATTGTCAGGTTTATATTCCTTATAGGTGATATTGTTGGGATCAAGAACGCTGCTTTCTGTTTTATCAGTGCTGCTTTCTGTTTTATCGGTATTATTTTTGGAGCTTTCGGAATTTTCCTTTTGCTCTGTTCCGGATGATGTACTTGATTGTTCAGCCTTATCCGAATTTTCCGGAACAGCGAAAGCTGTTGTGGAAATTGTCAGTGTGATAAGTGCTGCGGCAAGTACGGCGGTTAGTCGTTTCATTAATATATCTCCTTCCGCATTGTAGGTAATTATCGTAAAATCGGCATATATATTTAATTATATATTAATTTGTATAAAAATACAAGCGGATTTGTGAACATTTTATTTAACCACCGCAAAAACCGCAAAATATTATGCAGGCGGGGGAACCCCCGCGGGCAATTCGCGGTTTCGCTCACTACGTTCGCTTTGTTTATAGTGGAGGTAAGTCTATTTCCGCGATAGGTAGTTTGCCTGTCGGCGGCGTGCCGCCGCTGTCATGATCGCGGTTTCGCTCACTTGCGTTCGCTTTGTTTATAGTGGAGGGTAGTCTATTTCCGCGATAATTAATTTGCCTGTCGGAATGCGTAAGAAAGTGTCGAGAGCGGCTCGCCGAGCCGCTCCGTATCTACAAATGACAAACTCATCTCTTGTTCATCGAGTAAATATATGGTCGAGCCATAGATTAATTGACCTGAGTAAATTAGTTACGGATTGACAGCGGCGGGCGGGGGAACCCCCGCAGGCAATTCGCGGTTTCGCTCACTTGCGTTCGCTTTGTTTATAGTGGAGGTAAGTCTATTTCCGCGATAATTAGTTTACCTGTCGGTGTGCGGCAGAAAGTGTCGAGAGCGGCTCTTGCGAGCCGCTCCGCAACTACAAATGACATACTCATCTCTCGTTCATCGAGTAAATTAATGGTCGAGCCAAAGACTGATTTGCTTGAGTAAATTAGTTACGAATTGACAGCGGCGGGCGGGGATGCCCCCGCAGGCAATTCGCGTTTTCGCTCACTTGCGTTCGCTTTGTTTATAGTGGAGGGCAGTCTGTTTCCGCGATAGGTAGTTTGCCTGTCGGTGTGGGGCAGAAAGTGTCGAGAGCGGCTCGCCGAGCCGCTCCGTATCTACAAATGACAAACTCATCTCTTGTTCATCAAGTAAATTAATGGTCGAGCCATAGATTAATTGACCTGAGTAAATTAGTTACGGATTGACAGCGGCGGGCAGCGTGCCGCCGCTGTCATGATCGCGTTTTCGCTCACTGCGTTCGCTTTGTCTGTTTTGGCGGTAAGTCTGTTTCCGCGATAATTAATTTGCCTGTCGGAATGCGTAAGAAAGTGTCGAGAGCGGTTCCCCGGAGCCGCTCCGTATCTACAAATGACAAACTCATCTCTCGTTCATAGAGTGAATTTATGGTCGAGCCATAAATTAATTGACCTGAGTAAATTAATTACGGATTGACAGTGCCGGCACGGCACCGGCGGCACGCCGCAAATGACAAACTCATCTCTTGTTCATAGAGTGAATTTATGGTCGAGCCATAAAATAGTTGACCTGAGTAAATTAGTTACGGATTGACAGCGGCGGCACGCCGCCGCCATTTTTCAAGCTCGGACTGCCAGTATTCTTTGTCATTGTCTGTTATAGGGCGTATAATTCTGCAAGGATTACCTGCTGCAATGACATTGTCGGGGATATCCTTTGTTACAACCGAGCCTGACCCGATTATGACATTATTTCCTATGTTTACTCCGGGATTTATTACGGCATTTCCTCCTACCCACACATTATCCCCTATGGTGACGGGCTTGGCTTTTTCTATTCCCATTGCCCTTATTTCAGCATCATAAGGGTGAACAGGTGTATATATACATACTCTCGGTCCCAAAAGGCAGTTTTTTCCTATGTGAACTTCGGCTACATCAAGAATTATACAATCAAAATTTGCATAGAAGTTTTCTCCGATATATGTATTGCTGCCGTAATCACAGCGAAACGGCGGTTCGATGTATATGTTTTCGCCGGTACGTCCGAAAAGCTCCTTGAGAAGCTGAGTTCTGTAAGAGTTCTGCTCCTCGGTTGTATTGTTAAAAAGACGTGTTATCCGTCGTGAACGTGCTGCATCCTCACGCAGCTCCTTATCTCTTGAATCATATAACATTCCCGAAAGCATCATTTCCTTTTGTGTCATAAAGATCATCTCCGTTTTTTATAGATTTAATAAGATTATATCAGGATTACGCAATCATTGCAATGTTTAAGATGTTTTCAGATTTCCTTGTATTTACACACTGCCGACAGAATGGAATATAATTGATTTTGTTCCTGCGGGGATTTTGATAATAACAACTCATAACATTTCAAGGGTAATCCGGAAGAGTTGTCTGCGTTTGAATCTGTATTTTCAAAAAGCTTGGATAGTGAAATACCCGGTGCGGAAGTGATTTTCAGGACGATTTCTATTGTGGCATTTTTCTCCCCACGTTCAAGCTGTCCTATATATGTCGGGTGACACCCCGAAAGCTCCGCAAGCTTTTCCTGACTAAGTCCACGCTTTGTACGGAAATTTCGTATTCTCTTTCCCAATACCTTCCATATTTCATTCATACCGTTTAACATTCTGCATATAGTCTATAAATATCGCAAATATTTTTTAATAATAAACACAGACTATTGATATTTTATCCGGGGGCAAATATGCTAAAAGATTAGTATAAAATGCCCGTTTTTAGTATACACCATAGGACGGACAGGGTTTTGTTGTAGCCTGAAATTATTTGATATGCTGTTCTGTTTCGTCAAAAAGATCGCAATCGAAAAACTGCCTTACGGTTATACCAAGACCATCACATATTTCCTTTATTGTAATAATTCCGGGATTCCGGCTTTTGGTATTCAGTATACTGTATATTGTTGACGGCGGAATACCTGATATATTGGCAAGAGAATTGATCGTGATATTTCTTTCACGGCATAATGCTAAAATTCGTTCTGATACTGCCTGTTTTGTATTCAAATATGATCCCTCCGCAAAACTTTTATATTATTTTACAAAAGTATGGGATATATCGTGTAGGATATATCGTAAAGTGTATATATTAGCGTTCCCGGGAAACTTTCCATTTTAAAGCGTAATGAATGGATGATAAAACATTCTGATATTCTGATTTGTTATGTAAAGAGAATAACGGGCGGTGCGGCGGAATTTATGGATATGGCACTTAAAATGGGGAAAAAGGTTATTAATATAGAACGGGCTGACAAACTGTGAGATACTTTGCGGCTCCGATATGACGCTGTGACAGGGGTACTAAAGACACCTGACGGGACAGAAATATATCTGAGCATCCCGAAGTGTCGGTTTTTTCCTGATGAATGGAAAAAATCCCTTGTTTATGCTTAAAAGTACAAACAAGGGATGCTTAAGGACGTTTCAGTCATATCTGTGTATTACTATGGTGTAATTATTGTCAGTTTATATTGATATCTTGAATAAAATGAAGAAAATTGCTATAATAGCATTGCAAAATAAATTGACGGGGTAATGCTGTTATGGAATATAAAATTACAGATCGTGGGATAGAAATAAAGCTGAGCGACAGATTCGATTTAAAAAATACCTTTGACTGCGGTCAATGCTTCAGATGGACGGAAAATCCCGACGGTTCATATTCGGGAATAGTAAGAGGGAAATATGCCCGTGTTGTAAGCGATGGAGGTGTTATAATAATCGAGGGCAGCAGTGAAGATGATTTTTTGAACATATGGAAGGGATATTTTGACCTTGAAAATGATTATAATGAAATACGCAGGGAAATATCCGAACTCTGTCCGAAGCTTGTATGTGCTCTTGACAGTATGGACGGAATACGTATACTGTCACAGGAGCCGTGGGAGGCGTTATGCTCCTTTATAATTTCTCAGAATAACAATATACCCAGAATCAAGGGGATAGTTACAAGACTGTGCGAGAATTTCGGTGAAAGGGGCGAATACGGATATTCCTTTCCCACAGCGGACAGGATAGCACAGTGCACTGAGGAGGAATTGTCACCTCTGAGGTCGGGCTTCAGGGCAGCATACATAGCAGATGCCGCAAGGAGGGTATCGTGCGGCGAGGTCGTACTTGAAAATATGTATACACTGCCTATAGATGAATGCAGAGCACAGCTTATGAAAATAAAGGGTGTCGGACCGAAGGTTGCGGAATGTACACTTTTGTACGGTCTGCACAGGCTTGATGCATTTCCGATAGATGTATGGATGAAAAGGGCACTTTCCACACTTTTCAGCGGTATAAGCGTAAGCGACCTCGGAAGGTATGCAGGGGTGGCACAACAATATATTTTTCATTACAGCAGACTGGAAAGTGAAAAATTAAAGACGGAGAACGAAAGCTCCGTCTTGCAGCATATGCCGTGAAGCACTATTTTCTGATTGTTTTCTTAAGCTGCTCGAAAGTCACACCGTACTTTTCGGCGATATCCTTCGCATAGCTTACACCCTCCGGCGGTGCAAGAAATACTTTATATGAACGCTCCCCGTCATGTATTCCCGTTATAAGACTTGCAACATTCATATCGCCCTCATGTGAGTTCATTACTTCAAGTTCCATGGCAAGCTCGTGCATATGGGTATTGAATATGGTTCTTGCCCCGAGATAACGCAGTGCCTTTACAACATCTTTGGCTATATACAATCCCTCTGCAAATGACGTTGTTGCAAGCGATTCATTGAAAAGAAGCAGGCTTTTGTTTGTTGCAACGGCGAATATCCCGCTCAGTCGCTTTGATTCTTCACCGAGTCTGCCCAGATTGACCGTCTGATTTTCATCCGCAGGGAAATGCGTGTATATATTATCGGCAGGCGAAAGGGAAACTGCCTCTGCCGGAACAAAAATACCATGCTGTGCAAGTAGGAAAAGTATTCCGACAGCCTGTGTAAATGTAGTTTTTCCGCCTCTGTTCGGACCTGTCATAATATATATTCCGTGTTCGGAATTAAAGTCGATATCGTTCCTTATTATATCAATCTTTTTATTCTGTTCAAGCTGAATGCCAAGTTTAAGGTTGTATATTCCTTTGGCACTTAATTCACGCTTTTCGAGATCAAGTATTTCCGGCTTGCACATAGGCAGACCGAGATCCATAAGTTTTTTGCAGTATTCCGCCCAACGTATATAGAAAATGAATTCGGGTATAAGTTTTGTAAGGCTGTATCCGCTTATATTTACATATTTTGAAAGTTTTGTTTTCAACTGCTTTACGATTGAGCCGAGCATATCGGTTACCGCACGGCTCAATGTGTTCATAAGGGGATCTTCGCCCGCCGCTTTTCCCACGGTATGAATTTTTGTCATTCCGTCAAATGAGGTTCCGCCGTGGATCTCATTTTTCTTTGAGGCGAAATCAAGAAATTTACTGAGCAGGCCGGGTCTGGAGAAGGATGTATCATTGATCGAAACTATTCCGACCTCGACCGGACGCATATGATTGTCCAGATTGACTCCGAGAGAAACGCTTCTTATTTGTCCTATTTCCCCCATAAGCTCCTTGATATCGTCATAAAGATGTTCAAAACCGCTTTCACTGTATACGGAACTGACATATTCCTTCATCTGTTTAAGACCCTCGGATTTTATATCATTTTCCGTAAGACTTTCGTTAATTCCGGTAATGCAGTTTACATAGACATCAAGCTCCTGAAGTCTGTTTATAAGCTGCCATATCGGTGCGGCGGTATTATCCTTTACTGATCTTTCAAGATCCTTGAGATAGTTAAGCTGCTCAAGGAGTTCCTTTATCCTGTTGCGGAGTGAGGGGAATTTTAATATATCCTCAAACACATCACAGCGATAACGTATGATTTCGGGGTCGCTCTCAAGCTTAATCATCATTTTTTTGACAATATTCTGTTCATATTCACTTTCGGTTATGTGATCACATATGTACTCGAGCGACAGATCATTACACGCTTCATCCGTGAGTACCGCAGGTGATGGCGTTTTGTCTTTAGGATAGAGAAGACTGAAATTGTCCATGTCATAATTCTGCAACAAATAATTATTGCTTTTCCTTTCTCAAAAATTTAAAATACATCATCAGTTGTTACGGATTGTCCGTTTTCAAGTGTTTCTGTTTTGACACAGCTTGTATGGCGGCATATCGGTTGCAGTCCGATATTTTTTGCTCTGTTTGCCGATGATACCCGTTTTTTCAATTCACGGTGGATTTTATGTATAAAAAACGTCCGAACCGGGATTTCCGATAATTCTTTTTCTTAATAATCGCTTTCATAATACATATTATATATCCAAATATCTTCCATTTCAATAAATTTATTTAAATAATTTAAAGGTGCTGGACGTATTTTTGCGTATATTCTTATAAAAGGGTTTTTATGCATGAAAATCGGGAGGTGTCGGAGTGAATATACGTGAGCGCAGCGAAGAGCTTGAAAGGGGAATTTTATCGGAATATGCCTGCCTTTCCTCGGAAAGCAGAGGACGGGAGCGTGAGGAAGAGAAGTGTACGGTAAGAACGGAATTTCAGCGTGACCGTGACAGGGTAATACACTGTAAGGCATTTCGCAGACTAAAACACAAGACTCAGGTTTTTCTTTCTCCCGAAGGCGACCACTACCGTACAAGACTGACGCATACGCTTGAGGTCTCTCAGATAGCACGTACCATTGCAAGGGCGATGCGTCTGAACGAGGATCTCACCGAGGCTGTTTCGCTCGCACATGACCTCGGACATACACCGTTCGGTCATGCGGGTGAAAGAGCACTGAACAGCCTTGTCCCGGGAGGTTTCAGACATTATGAGCAAAGTCTGAGAGTAGTTGAATTACTTGAAAAGGACGGCAAGGGTCTTAATCTTACATATGAAACAAGGAACGGAATACTGTGCCATACAACAGGCAGGGAAGCGGATACGGTTGAGGGCAGGATCGTCAGGATAGCCGACAGGATAGCATATATAAATCATGATATAGATGATGCCGTCAGGGCGGGAGTAATATCAACGGACAGTCTGCCCGCTGATGTGATTGAAATTCTTGGAGGAACCACAGCACAAAGAATAAACACGCTTGTCCTCTCACTGATAGAAAATTCCGATGGTGAAAATCTGAGAATGAGCAGTGAGGTACAGGAGGTATTTGACAGTCTGTATGAATTTATGTTTGAAAATGTCTACAGCAACGAATATGCAAAGCATGAGGAAAAAAAGGTGCCTGATTTTGTTTCACTTCTTTACGGATATTTTTTGAGTCATCCGGATTTTATGCCCGAAGAAAACAGACGTACCGCCGAGTCGGAATCAGTGGAGCGTGCCGTATGTGATTATCTTGCCGGTATGACGGACAGGTATGCGATCGAAAAATTCAAAAAGATATTTGTACCGAATTCATGGGTGGTGCGGTAACTGCTGCATATTGTATACATTGCCGTAGACTTATGGGTGCGGAGCCATTGGAATATGAAAGGAAAGTGTAAAAAAATTGCCTATACCGGATCAATTTATACAGGAGCTTAAGGCACGCACGGAAATAGTGGATGTCATATCGGAATATGTGACACTGAAAAGGTCGGGAAGAAGCTATATGGCGAACTGCCCGTTTCATAATGAGAAAACCCCTTCGTTCAGCGTTTCGCCCGAAAACGGATTTTTCCACTGTTTCGGCTGCGGTGCCGGGGGAGATGTCATAACATTCATAAGAAAAATTGAAAATCTTGATTATGTTGAAGCCGTAAAGCTGCTTGCAAAACGGGTGGGAATGACGGTTCCCGAGGATGGCAGGGATGACGGAATGGGAAAGCTTAAGGCAAGGATATATGAAGCTAACCGTGAAGCTGCAAGATTTTATCACAAGCAGCTTTATGCACCCGCCGGGAAACAGGCACTTGATTATCTGCGCAAGAGACAGCTTACGGAAAAGACGATAATCCATTTCGGACTCGGCTATTCCCCGACATCAAGGTTTGAACTTGTCAACCATCTCAAATCAAAGGGATTTTCGGGCAGCGAGCTTATTGCTGCAAACCTTGCAAATCAGTCGCAAAGGGGTTATCCTTTCGACAGGTTTTCGGACAGGGTAATGTTTCCGATAATAGATCTTCGGGGAAATGTCATAGCCTTCGGGGGAAGAATAATGACGGATATAAAGCCCAAGTATCTGAATACCTCCGATACACCTGTTTTTAATAAGAGCAGAAATCTTTTTGCATTGCAATTTGCAAAAAATAAGGCCGACGGTCAGCTCATTCTGGTTGAGGGTTATATGGATGTGATAGCACTGCATCAGGCGGGATTTGAAAATGCCGTGGCGACACTCGGAACAGCCCTGACAAATGAGCAGGCATTGCTGATAAAACGTTATTGTGATGAGGTGGTTATATGTTATGATGCCGATGAGGCAGGACAGAGGGCTACACAGAGAGCTATAGGAATACTCAGACCCACAGGACTGAGGGTGAAGGTGCTGACGGTGCCGAACGGTAAGGATCCGGATGAATTCATAAAATCCTATGGGGAACAGGGGAGTACAAGATTCCGTATGCTTCTCGAAAAAACGGGAAATGATATAGATTATGCAATCAATAAGCTCAGGGCACAATTCAATACCGATGTGACCGAACAGAGGGTGGAGTTTTTTAACAGAGCAGGACCGATTATAGCGGAAATACAGAATCCTGTTGAAAGAGATGTCTATATAACAAAGCTTGCCGATGAACTGGGCGTTGAAAAAAGTGCTGTATCACGACTTGTGCTCGATTACCTCGGCAAAAGGAAAAATAGGCAGAAAAATGAGGAACAAAGACGGGCGGCAAAGGAGTTGTCGGCAATAAACGACAGGATGAATAAGGAAAAGCAGTATAAACTGAAGGCGGCAACGGCGGAGGAAGCGTTGCTTGCGGTTATGCTGAAAAATCCCGATACTGCTGTAAGGATAGTTGATAGAGTGGATCCCGGACTCTTTTTGACGAACTTTAACCGGAGAATATATGAAGTATTGGAGGAGAGGGTAAAAAATGGCAGAGAGATAGGGATCGAGGACATATCCGGAGATTTTTCCGTTGACGAAATGGGAAGAATAACGGAGATTATGGCTTCACGTCCGAGGGAAAATGATCCTATGACAGCGGCGGAGGAGTATATAGGTGTTCTTGAAAACGAAAAGGAGCGTCTTACTCCGGAACAGATAAAGCAGTCGAAACCGGAGGAGCTTAACGAATATATTAAGAAACTCAAAAAAATGAAGGACAAAAGGTAATGATTGGAGGATTTTTATGAGTACACAGCAGCCGGACAAGAAAAATGTTCTTAACGATCTTATTGAGATAGGTAAGAGTAAGGGAAGATTGACAAATAAGGAGATTTTTGATGCGACGGGTGAAATGGATATCGAACCCGAGCAGATGGAAAAATTTTACGATATGCTGGAATCGAACGGTGTTGAGATTGTGGAAACACTGGATGATCTGATCCTCGATGATGAGGAACTTACCGATATCTCGGGTGATATAGAGGAGGATGAGGCCGATATAATCGACACTTCCGTATTGACGGATGATCCGGTCAGGATATATCTCAAGGAAATAGGAAGGGTTCCTCTGCTTTTGCCGAATGAGGAGGCGGAAATTGCGGAAAGGATACTCAAAGGCGACGAGCAGGCGAGCCAGAGACTTGTCGAGGCTAACCTCAGACTTGTTGTAAGTATAGCAAAAAGATATCTCGGCAGGGGTATGCAATTTCTTGACCTTATACAGGAGGGAAACCTCGGTCTTATGAAAGCTGTAGAAAAATTCGACCATACAAAGGGCTTTAAGTTTTCGACCTATGCAACATGGTGGATAAGACAGGCTATAACACGGGCAATAGCAGACCAGGCGAGAACGATCAGAATACCCGTACACATGGGAGAAACCATCAATAAGATAAAGAAGGCTTCAAGTCAGCTTCTCCATGAAAACGGACATGAGCCTACCGTTGAGGAAATATCCGAATATCTGAATATTCCGGTGGATAAGATATGCGAGGCAATGAGGGCTTCACAGGAGCCTGTTTCTCTTGAAACACCAATCGGTGAGGAGGAGGACAGTCACCTTGGGGATTTTATCCCTGATGATTCCACACTTACGCCTCAGGAGGCTGCCGCACAGACATTACTTAAGGAGCAGCTTGATGATGTATTGTCAACGCTTACACCCAGGGAAGCAAAGGTGATACGTCTGAGGTTCGGGCTTGACGATGGCAGACCGAGAACACTTGAAGAGGTCGGGGATGTATTCAAGGTCACAAGAGAAAGAATAAGACAGATTGAAGCAAAGGCACTGCGCAAGCTGAGACACCCGAGCAGAAGCAAAAAACTGAAGGCGTGACGGAGGATTTATGACAGACAGAGGAACATTCTACGATAAAGATAATACCGAAGCCGGAATATATGCGGATAATCTGATATATGCGGCTTCGGCAGACGGACAGATATGTATAGACAGGCTTCAGGAGCTTGCTGTGTATAAGGAAATTACGGAGGAAAAATTTAGTGAAATATTATGCGAACTCAGAGATATGGGAACGGAAATTATAGCTTATGCGGGTTATCCGTTTGACAGGGAGCATTACAGAAATATGCTCAGGGAGATTCGTATGAAGGAAAAGAGGTCGGGAGGAAAGATTGGAGAGGATCCTATATGGCTGTATTTTGAGGAACTTGAGAGTCTGCCGATATTGTCACATAATGATGAAAGGGATATGATATTTGATATTGCGGACGGTGAAGAAGATAAAAAAGAAACGCTTATCGAAAGCTGTATGTTTATTCCTGTAGAGGTGGCATACCGGTATGCAGGACGAGATGCATTTTTTCTTGATCTTGTTCAGGAGGGCAATATGGAGCTTATGGCTGCGGCTGAGGAATTTGATTATGACAGGAATATAAGCTTTATTGCCTATGCGGCTTTCAGGGTGAACAGGAAGCTGATTGAGGTCGGCGATGCGGATAAGGAAACACTAAGACTGCCGTCTGAGCTTGCCGGGAGTATAGCTGAGATACTTAAGGAAAATAAGAAAAGCATGAGGGAAAACGGCAGAGAATTGACTGACGAGGAATTGTCGGAAAAACTTAATATACCTGTTGAAAAAATAACGGCGGCTAAGGAAGTGTTGGAACGTTTTAATGGTATTGATAAAGCGGTACAGTCATATCCGACCGGTGAAGACAGCGGAAAATGTGAAGATGACAACAGTCATAATTTTTCGGTTGATGATATAGGCAGTCTGATGGAGTAAATAAACGGTTTTAAATTGTTCGGAGAGAGATGATAAATTTATAGGAGAATTAAGATAAAATACGCTGCTGCATTATGCAGAGAGTGTGGAATTATTTCAGGAGGTTATTATGACGAATGAAACACAACCCGATAAGAAAACGGTGCTTAAGGAGCTTACGGAGCTTGGAAAGACCAAAGGACATTTAACCAATAAAGAGATATTGGACGCTATAGCCGAGATGGATATAGATGCGGAGCAGATGGAGAAATTTTATGATTCTCTTGAAACAAACGGTATAGAGATAGTTGAAAATGTTGATGATATTATTCTGGATGACAGCGAGCTTGCGGATATTGACGAAGAGGGTAATGTGGACAATTCGGTAGATCTGTCCGAAGGCATTTCGATGGATGATCCGATAAGGATGTACCTTAAGGAAATCGGCAGTGTTCCTCTTCTTACGAGTGAGGAGGAAACCGATCTTGCTATAAGAATACTTAACGGTGATGAACAGGCAAAGCAAAAGCTTTCCGAGGCTAATCTCAGGCTTGTTGTCAGCATAGCAAAAAGATATCTCGGAAGAGGTATGCAGTTCCTTGATCTTATACAGGAGGGAAACCTCGGTCTTGTCAAGGCAGTTGATAAATTTGATCATACCAAAGGCTTTAAGTTTTCTACATATGCGACATGGTGGATAAGACAGTCCATAACCCGTGCAATAGCGGATCAGGCAAGGACGATAAGAATACCCGTACATATGGTGGAGACCATAAATAAAGTAAAAAAGGCATCAAGTCAGCTTCTGCACGAAACGGGTCATGAGCCGACCCCGGATGAGATAGCGGAGTATCTGAATATGTCGCCTGTTAAGGTAAGGGAGATAATGCAGGTGGCACAGGAGCCGGTATCCCTTGAAACACCTATCGGTGAGGAGGAGGACAGTCACCTTGGAGATTTTATCCCTGATGAGGATGCACCTGCGCCACAGGATGCGGCATCAAGTACCCTGCTTAAGGAACAGCTTAACTCTGTGCTCGAAACGCTTTCACCGAGGGAGGCAAAGGTACTCAGCCTCAGATTCGGTCTTGAGGACGGCAGGGCAAGAACCCTTGAGGAGGTTGGTGAGGAATTTAAGGTGACAAGAGAGCGTATACGACAGATTGAGGCAAAGGCACTGCGTAAGCTCAGACATCCGAGCAGAAGTAAAAAGCTTAAGGATTTTCTGACCTGATAATTAGCAGCCTTTGAGAAAATAAAATTACCCTATTTTATCCGGTCTATCAGTGAAAAATAGGGATTTTGCGGATTTTTTGCAGAATACATCAATAATAGCTTTGTTTTTTATACAATATGCACATAAATGGTTTTGCAAATTTATAGGTTTTTTGTGTTGACAAGTGGTACTTGAATAATGTATAATAATCGGGTATCGTAATGACACAAACCCCTGCCTTATGGCGGATGGGAGGGAAGATAAATGGCAGAAATCAGAATCAAGGATAATGAATCTCTGGAGAGCGCACTCAGAAGGTTTAAAAAGCAGTGTGCAAGAGCCGGCGTTATCGCTGAGGTTCGTAAGAGAGAGGCATACGAGAAGCCTTCCGTAAAGCGTAAGAAGAAATCTGAAGCTGCTCGTAAGCGCAAGTACAAATAATTTGAATTGTACACAGAAATCAGGAGGATATTTCCAAGGAGTGGCTGTCTGCTTCGGCAGATTGTGCTTGAGTGGGGATATCCTTTTTTGTATAGACACAGTATGGCTTTGCGGAGGTGATGAATTGGGAATATTTACTCCTACCATAGCGATGGAAAGGGTTACGGATATAACACCCGGACTCCTTAAACAGATGGATATAGATGCGGTTTTGCTCGATGTTGACAATACACTCGCACCACCGACGGAAAAAACTCCGTATGAGGGTGTTATTAAATGGATAGATGAAATAAGAGCGGAGGGTTTTGCAATCGTTATATGCTCAAACAATTTTAATTCAAGAATAAAGCCGTTTTCCGATTCTGTCGGGCTTGATTGTGTGGCAATGAGCCTTAAACCGTTTCCGTTCGGGTTTAACAGGGCAAAAAGAAAGCTCAAGGAAAAACCTAAGTCTGTTGTTGTTATAGGCGATCAGATATATACCGACGTTTTAGGAGCAAACCTTGCGGGAATGAAATCAATACTTCTTGTTCCTCAGTCGGAGGAACACGGACTGAGTATAAAAATAAGACGAAGCATGGAAAAGAATATAAGAAAAAAGCTAAGGATAATGAAAAGGGGCGAAAAGTATGTCAATAAGTGAACCTGATGTGATTGATGCAATGGCGGCAAGAGGCAGCGAGCTGGTTATGCTTGTTTGTGATCACTTTATATGGGCTGTGGAACAGGTACAGCATCTTAAATATCTCCAAAGGAAGTTCAATTCATATATTCGATTTATAGACAATAAGGGTTGGAAAGAAAAATTCGGTGATATGGAATTTGAAACCTATAGGATAGATGTTGTGTTCAAATATCAGTGGGATAAATCATTTGAAAAAATGATAGAGTCGGTCAGGGACAGGCTTGACGAGAAAAATATAACTATTACTTACAGAGTCGGGGGAAATGAGGATGAAAAAAATACTTTTTATTCTTGGACCAAACCTTAACATGGTGGGAATAAGGGATATCGGTACATACGGAAGTGAAACTGCCGAAAGTATAAATAATGAGGTATCGGAATGGGCAAAGGAAATGGATATTGATATTGAAATATATCAGTCCAACCATGAGGGCGATATCATTGATAAAATACATTCCGCATATGGAAATAAGGACGGTATCATCATCAACGCGGGTGCACTTACTCATTACAGCTATTCGCTTGCCGATGCGATTTCCTCGGTACATATACCCACTGTGGAAACACATATGTCCAATATCGGTGCAAGAGAGGAATTTCGCAGAAAATCCGTAATTTCTCCCGTTTGTGTCGGAACGATAGCGGGATTCGGAAAATACAGCTACTATCTTGCACTTAAGGCGTTTTCCGGATATCTCGGAAAGGACGGCGTCAATGAATAAACATTAATCGGGAAAGGAGAAAATGTACAATGAATACTTCTCTTGATCTTCTTGCTTCAATGCTGCCGGAGGACGTTGATGCGGCTCTCATTATATCGAATGAAAACAGAAGATATTTTACACAGTTCGTTTCTTCTCTCGGATATCTTTTACTGACAAGGGAAGAGGCTTATCTCCTTGTTGATTTTCGGTATGCCGAGGCTGCCGGAGCAAATGCAAAGGGCTGTGTTGTCGTACCGTTCAAAAAACTGTCTGAGGATATGGGGCGGATAATAACAAAGCATAATATCCGTTCCGTTATGCTTGAGGGCTCCGCATTTACACTCAACAATGCGGCGGAAACGGATGGGATTCTCTCGGAATACGGGGTCAGGAGCATACACAGCGATGAGCTTGACAAACTCATAACGAAGCTAAGGATAACAAAAACCTCTACCGAGGTGGATAAGATAATAAAGGCACAGCGGATAACCGAACAGGCTCTTACGGAAACACTCAGGCTTGTCAGGGAGGGTGTGACGGAGAAAGAGATAGCACTGGAGCTTGAATATAAAATGCGCCGGTTCGGTGCCGACGGGGTATCCTTTGATCTGATCGTAATAGCAGGGGAAAAGACATCCATGCCGCATGGTACGCCGGGAAATAATAAAATAAAGCCGGGGGATTTCATAACCTTTGATATAGGTGCACTTTATGAGGGTTATCACAGCGACATGACACGAACCTATGCATTGGGATACGTAAGCGATAAGCAGAAACGGGTGTATGATACCGTGTACAGGGCTCAGAAAATTGGACTGGATGCGGTTAAGGGCGGAGCAGTGTGTAAAGAGGTGGATAAGACCGTAAGGGATTTTATATATCAGGCAGGTTTTGAGGGCTGCTTCGGACATTCCACGGGACATGGTGTGGGACTTGAAATACATGAGCAGCCCGCACTTTCTCAAAGCAGCGATACAATACTGCAAAGCGGAATGGTCGTTACGGTCGAACCTGGAATATATATACCGGGAGAATTTGGTGTCAGAATTGAAGATATGGCAGTCGTGACGGCGGACGGGTGTATGAATCTTGCTGTTTTGCCGAAGGAGCTTATAATATTATAAATTCTGTTGACAATGCGTAAACGATATTATAAAATTAGGTTATTGTTTAATTTTGAAAGGAAGATTGATTTATGTACATATTTGAAGCGGAAATAAATAACAAGAAGGTTAAACTTTACTCCAATTACCCGTTGAAAAATGCTGCAACCGCCGTTTTGAGAACACTTAAAATGGTAAGTGAAAAGACCAATATTTTCAGTCCTACATTTGCACTCAATTACGGCTGGGCAAGATTTTACCTGAGTAAGAGGACGGAAAAGAGCAATTCCTTCTATGTTGTCCAGACTGCGGATTACAGAAATGATCCCATGAGCCTCAGAACCGATAATTGCTCGGATGCTCTTGTTGTACAGAATATGCAGGTTGATACAAACGTAAAGGCAAAGGTACAAAAGCCGGAGCCGACGCTTTATTCCGATACCCTGCTTGTGCTTAAGGAAGCTATAAATGCCGAGGATGTATATCTTAATCGTACGGAGCCGACAAGGAACGGGGATTCGGGCTGGTATTTCGGACTTCTGAATGATGAAAGAGAGGGCGAGCATGAGCATGACGAGCTTGTCACTCTGAAGACAAGCGATCTGATAAAATTCAGACCGGAGGCATTGAGAGTTTTGCAGATGCCTGTTGGAACTCTTGCCGTATTCCATGAGAATACCATGACCGCACTTGTCGATAAAGATGATAATCCGCTTGAGTTTACAACCGAAGAGGACAGAAGAAGATACATTGAGGAAAAAAGGGCAGCTCAGACGGATGAAAATAATAACTCCGATAACTCCGAAGAAAAATCGGAGGAGTAATTTATGTACAGTCTGATAAAGAAACAGGGCAGGGCAAGGCGTGGAGAAATATCGACGGTACATGGTACGATACAGACACCTGCCTTTATGAATGTTGCCACCTGCGGTGCCATAAAGGGGGCTGTATCTGCCCTTGACCTCAAGGAGCTGAGATGTCAGGTGCAGCTTTGTAATACGTATCATCTTCATCTGCGGCCGGGAGATGAAAATGTTAAAAAACTTGGGGGTCTGCATAAATTTACGCGTTGGGACGGTCCTATCCTTACCGACAGCGGAGGATTTCAGGTTTTTTCTCTTGCGGGGCTGCGTAATATAAAGGAGGAGGGTGTTACCTTTGCCTCCCATATTGACGGACACAGAATTTTTATGGGACCCGAAGAAAGTATGACGATACAATCAAATTTCGGTTCCACCATAGCTATGGCATTTGATGAATGTATAGAGAATCCGGCTGAATACGGATATACAAAAAATTCCTGTGAGCGTACATACAGATGGCTTGTAAGATGTAAAAATAAGATGATGGAGCTTAATTCACGCGAGGACACGATAAATCCGAAACAGATGCTTTTTGGAATAAATCAGGGTGCCACATACGATGATATAAGAATTGACCATATGAAACGCATAAGGGAGCTTGATCTTGACGGATATGCCGTGGGCGGTCTTGCAGTCGGGGAAAGTGCAGAGGAGATGTACCATATACTTGACATACTTGAGGAGCATATACCTGCGGATAAGCCGAGATATCTTATGGGTGTAGGAACTCCTGTGAATATACTTGAAGCTGTATACAGGGGGATAGATATGTTCGACTGCGTTATGCCGACGAGAAACGCAAGGCACGCTCATGTATTTACATGGGGCGGCAGAAGGAATATGATGAATGAAAAATATTCCCTTGACGAAAAGCCGATTGACGAAGAATGTGACTGTCCTGTGTGCAGAAATTTTACGAGGGCATATATACGTCATCTGTTCAAAAGCGGAGAAATGTTAGCTATGAGACTTTGTGTTATGCATAATGTTTACTTCTATAATACTCTTCTTATGAGGATAAGGGAAACGCTCGATAATGGTGTATTTGATGAATTTTATACTAAATATCGGGATATTCTTGATAAGAGAATATGAATTATGTCACTTGCGGTATTTTTTAATGACTGGTATAATATATGTTATATGAATAATCAGAAAGGAAAAGGAACATGGATTTTTTATTTTTGGCTGAGGCGGCTTCCGGACAGGCAGAACAGAACCCTATGGGCACCGTAATTATGTTGGGGTTCTGGGTGCTGGTGTTTGTAATATTGTATTTTGTTATGATACGTCCGCAGAGAAAAAAGCAGCAGGAGGAGGATGCTCTCCGCAACAGTGTTGAGGTTGGGGACGATATTACAACTATCGGAGGAATTGTGGGCAAGGTTATAGCGGTTCGTGATGATGATGAAACTATTGTTATTGAAACGGGAAGCGATAAGGCTCGTATTCGTTTCAAGAAATGGGCAATCAGATCTATTGATACCCCCGATAAGCAGGTTGTTGTCGAAACTAAAAAGGATAAAAAGAAGGATAAAAACGACAAAAACGGTAATAAGGAAACCGGTGAAGTTGAAGAAACAGAGGAATAATTCTTTGGCATTATCCGTACTGACTGCGAATATATTTAGAACAAATTATATTTGGAGTTGAGCAGATGGAGCAGGCGAGAAAAAAGATTATTTCCGTTGTGGTCGGAGCGATAGTCGGGATTGTGGCAGTGCTGTTGATTATAGTATTGTTTTCTTTTATCATTGTTAAAAGCGAGAGCGTTAATTATTATCTTTTGATGCCGTTTGGGATAGCCGCAGCCTGTATAGGAGCATTTTCGGGCGGATTTGTTTCCGCAAGGATAAGCGGGAGTGCCGGTATGCTTATCGGAGCGGTAAGCGGTGCATTTATGTTTATTTTGCTGCTTGGAGCCGGAGCGGTTCTGGGGGAACTGCCCGAGGCCGTCAGTTTTTTAAGACTTGTACTTATGGTTTTGTCGGGAGCGATAGGCGGAGTTGTCGGTGTAAACGGGAAGAGAAAAAGAAGACGTCGGATTTGATTATTTTTCTTGAATTTATGCAGGATATATGTTAAAATAGAGTACGTACAAAAAACGGTTATTTCGGAAAGGGTGATATAAATGGAGAAGAAGCACATAAAGACCTTGAATCAGGCTAATCTTAAGGAGTCTGCTGCAAAGGGCGGCTGCGG
>CANPXK010000005.1 GCA_947585965.1 uncultured Clostridia bacterium | reverse complement strand
GTCTGAGGAGTCTGCATATCCTGAGGAAGCTGGGATGTCTGAGGAGTCTGCATATCCTGAGGAAGCTGGGATGTCTGAGGAGTCTGCATATCCTGAGGAAGCTGGGATGTCTGTGAAGCTTGTATATTCTGAGAATCGACCGAGGACAGCGTTTTCATTAATTTTGCCTTATCCGATATACCCATTTTGGAAAAGAAATTCTTTACATCCTGTATTTTTTCGTCATCCGATTCCGGATTAAAGCTCATTCCTGTTAAAATATTTATATCCTTATTTTTTTTCTGCTCCTTGACAACATCACTTTTTTCGGCGTATTTTATAAGATAATCAGTAAGCTTATTTGTATAGCCTATAGGTGTGGATATAAGTTCGGCATCGCAATCCTCGTTGGGACGGATAACACCCGTGAATTTCAGCTTTATTGCTTTGTTCTTTATAAGAGCATCAATTTCCGCATTGCTCTCGGATTTGCTGTAGATCCCGTTTTCGTTTTCGGTATAATAATCGCTTGCGGGGAGAAGATAAAGTTGTGTTTTACAGATGTCCTTGTAGCTCAGCTTTTCGGTGTCAAATTCAATTTTTTCACCGTCGCCCATTCTCTTAAGAAAATCTTTGTATTCGTCTGAGGGGAGAATACCCATTTCATAGAATGCGGTCAGGAGAATTTCATTATTCTTATTAAGTACAAGAACGACCTCGTTATACTTTTCGGGATATTTGCCGTAAACCAAATCATAATTATCTTTTATTGATTTACTTACGGTATCACCGTTCTTGCCGGGCAGTATCTGAGATATATTCTTATTCTTGTTTGGAGTCATAAATGACAGGCTGCTCATGCTGTTTGTTCCGCCGGTTGCACTCACACCGAGGGAATCCGCCAATTCTTGGTTAAGAGTGCTTCCGTCAAGATTTACAATGACCCCGTCCTTATCGTAGCTGAATACATCAAATGCGGTGTCATAGCTGTATACTATGCCGTTTTCTTCTATATAGTCATGAATTTTGCTTTTGGGATTATCAAGATATTTCTTGAAATCGGTAAGGTTATTTGTTGTAATACTTGATGTAAAGCTTGAAAAGCTGTCAAGGCTGATACTGTTTGAGTATACGGCATCTTTTTTGTGGTTTATTTCTTCATCATCAATATCGGCTGTTGTTTCCATAAGAGCGGAAAGATCAACGCTTTGTGCATCAATTTTGATCGGATATGAAGACATGGCATCACGCTGTATATCTGTTATATATGTATTGACACCGTTTGAAAGTGATAATATAAGTGCAATTCCGATTATTCCTATTGATCCCGCAAAGGCTGTAAGAATGGTTCTGCCTTTTTTGGTTCTGAGGTTGTTAAAGCTGAGGGCAAGGGAGGTAAAGAATGACATGGAGGTTTTTCCCATTTTCTTATGTTGGGGCTTTTCTTCCTTATCGGTCTTTATATCAAACGGATCGCTGTCTGAGATTATCCTACCGTCCTTGAGCCTTACAATTCTTGTGGAGTATTGCTCCGCGAGTTCGGGATTATGCGTAACCATGATAACAAGCCTGTCCTTTGCCACTTCTTTGAGCATATCCATGACCTGTACGCTTGTTTCCGAATCAAGGGCACCCGTAGGCTCATCGGCAAGAAGAATATCGGGGTCGTTTACCAGTGCTCTTGCAATGGCGACACGCTGCATCTGTCCTCCGGAAAGCTGATTCGGACGTTTATGTATATGTTCGATAAGACCGACCTTTTCAAGTGCTTCCTTTGCACGTTTTCTCCTTTCCGATTTAGATATGCCGGAAATTGTCAGTGCAAGCTCCACATTTGAAAGGATATTCTGATGGGGGATAAGGTTATAGCTCTGAAATACAAAGCCTATCGTATGATTGCGGTATGCATCCCAATCCCTGTCCCGATACTTCTTGGTGGATGTTCCGTTGATGATGAGGTCGCCGCTGTCATATCTGTCAAGCCCCCCGACAATATTGAGCAGGGTCGTTTTACCTGAGCCGCTTGGACCGAGTATTGCGACAAATTCATTATCCCTGAAGTTGAGGCTTACTTCATCAAGTGCTGTCTGAGTAAGGTCACCAGTATGATATTCCTTTTTAATTTTTTTCAGTTGCAGCATATTTATGATTCTCCTTTATCGAACGGTGATTAAAATCCGTCCTTTATATTACATTAGCAGTATAAACAGTTTTTTCCGTTTTGTCAATATTTTTAAAACTGTATATAATTGTTTTGAGGTATTTTCGGGGATGGATTTCAGGCTATGATATATAAAAAATAAATCGCAGACATCGGCGGTCTGCGATATTATGTAATTATTTCAAGTATTTTCCGACATCGGCAAGTGATGGGAGGATCATATCGGCAAGCAGGGCGATCTCCTCCGTAGGTTGAATAAGGTCGGGAACCATAATGACAAATGCCCCTGAAGCGTGTGCGGCACGCACACCGTTAAAGCTGTCCTCGATTATACAGCAGTTCTTTGCGGGGATTTTCAGTTTATCCGCAGCATAAAGAAAAATATCCGGCTCGGGTTTGCTTTTGTCTACCATATCTCCGCCGACTATGACATCAAAATAATTAATAAGTCCCGCTGCGGCAAGCTCGCTTCGCACCCGACCGGTTATTGTAGATGAAGCAAGGGCAACGGGTACATTATTGTTTTTAAGATATTCAAGAAGTTCTCTCGCACCCTTTTTTACAGGCAGAAGGTTGTTTTGAACCTTTTGTGCAAATCGTGAGGTTGCCTCTTTCCAGAAGTCATTGACGGGAAAATCTTCTCCGTAAACCTCGGAAAATCTCGCAAGAGTTCTTTCGGTGTTCAGACCTATGCAGGACATACAGGTGTTTTCCATATCATCAATACCGAATATAGCGGCAGCTTCCATGCAGCACTCAAGGTATAATCTTTCGGAATCAAAGATTACACCGTCCATGTCAAATATTATACCCTTGAAGTTTGTCATCATGATATCCTCTTTATGTAGGCTGTAATTATCTCTATTGCCTTTTCCGATGCAGATTGTGCAAAGGTATTATATTCAACTTCAGCACTTTCGTCACTTGTACTGTCATCTGAAATTGAGCGAAGTATGCAGAATGGAATTTTATTCAGGTAACATACCTGACCTATACTTCCTCCCTCCATTTCGCAGGCGATAGCTCCGAGGGCTTCATTTATCTCAAAGCGTTTTTCCCTTGTGCCTATGAATTGGTCGCCTGTTGCAACCGTTCCGGTAGTAAAATCTATATCTGCAAGTCCTGAGCAGGTCTGCTTAAGCTCAGCGAAAAGCTCTTCATCACACGGAATATATTTTACGCTTGTATCATCGGGAAGAAAAAGTGTCGCAAGCTCGTCGCCGATAACGGTGGTGTCAAAATCATGCTGAACTACGTTTTCGGCAATTACTACGCTGCCTATATGTGTTTTATCCGATGTACTTCCGGCGATACCGCTGTTTATGATTTTGTCGGGGCTGTATTCAAGTATCATGGTTTGTGTGCATACTGCCGCATTGACCTTTCCTATTCCGCATTTTGCTATGACGCAGTCTGTTCCGAAGATTTTTCCTGATGTAAATTTAATCGAGCTTATAATTCTTTCCCGCGGATTTTCCATTTTTTTTATGAGTCCGTCCGTTTCACTATCCATTGCTCCGATTATTCCTATCATTTCTTTAGTCTCCTCATTATTCAAGATTTCCCGTATGGAACATGATTGCCGCAAGAGCCGCAACAGGTGCGGTTTCCGCCCTTAAAATCCTTTTGCCGAGTGTTGAAGGTACAGCTCCGTTTTCTGTCAAAAAAGCGACCTCGTTCTCGCCGAAACCACCCTCGGGACCGATAAATACGGCTATTTTTTTATCATTTTCGGATATAAGCTCCCTCAAAGGCTTTCCGCCGCCCTCGTAAAATAATATTACCTTATCATATTCCGCAAGCTCTTCCGTGATTTTTCCGAGTTCAACAATGGGATACACCTCAGGTATAATTCCCCGTCTTGACTGCATAGCTGCCTGCAAAGCAATTTTCCGATATCGCAAAAGTTTTTTTTGTGCAGATTTATCATCGGGTCGTGAGATACACCTGTCCGTAAGAACAGGCGCGATTCTGCATACACCTAACTCTATTGATTTTTGTATCACGGTTTCGGGTTTATCTCCCTTTGTCAGGGCAAAATATAATGTAACTTCAATATCAGGTTCGTGCATACATTCTTCTGAGGAGCATACCTTCACAAGTACGCCCTCCGCATTGATACGCTCAATTCTGCAAAGGCGCTCCTTTTTGTCATTTCCGCAAAGTGTTATAACCTCGCCTACCGACATTCTGAGGGATTTTGTAATATGTACGGCATCCTCACCCGTGATAAGGTACAGGCTGCCCTCTTCTCCAATATTTTCCGCAAAAAACCAATCCATAGCTTTACCTTTTTCTGCACTGTTATACGGTAACACCGGAGATTTCTCTTTCCCGATTTCTCTCGGTTCTGCGTATAATCATTCTGCGAAGCTTCTGAAGTCTGAATCTGTTATATCTCTGTATAATTACAAACGGGGCATTACCTACAAGCAACAGCAGAGTCAGTATAACCGCTGTGGGAAAGCTGTTTATTGCAAAGAGAACAACTGCAAACAGACAATTCATGGCATGATTCCATTCTCCGCGGCAGGTTTCCATTATAAATTCATCAAGGTATTCAACAGATACATCCGTGAGATGACTTTTGGAAAAGCCGTCCTTTCCGACATATTGCGGCAGAAGATCTTTCCAGCGGTTTATTTTAAGGACATCGTTATATATTTTTCCGTCATTTTCCCATTTTCTTGACCGGTAGTATTTTTTGGAGGCATCGAAGAACCCGGTATCAATATATATGCACAGGACATAAGTAACAAAATGCCATATGGCTGCAAGTATTATGTTTATAAGTATAGTATCATCGAATGATAAATTTCTTAGCATGGGGATACCTCCGTTTCTGAATTTTTATGAACAGCCGTTTCGTAAATCCGTCCTGATATAAATTTTAAAATTAAATTATTAACAAATTATTAACAACCGAATATCTATGCACCGGAATAATTAATTTCGTTATTTATAACAAAATTATTGTGTTTTTGGTCAATAAATGATAAAATAAGTACATATATAAATGGAGGTTATGTTATGGAAGAAAAAATAAGTAAGCAGCTCGTTGACCTGTTGAAAGGTAAGGGGTTAAAAATTGCCTCTGCCGAAAGCCTGACAGGAGGAATGATATCCGAGATTATTACCGGTATACCGGGAGCTTCAGAGGTTATAGAATGTGGGGTATGCTCTTATTCAAACCGGATAAAGCATGAGCTCTTGGGAGTATCACGGGAAACACTTGATAAATATACGGAATACAGCGAGCAGACTGCCATCGAGATGGCGGAGGGAATAAAACGAATTTCCAAAGCGGATATAGGGATATCAACCACAGGTATTGCAGGTCCGGGAGGAGGGAGCGATGAAAAGCCTGTGGGGCTTGTGTATATAGGAGTCGCGGCAAAGGAAAGCATGGCATATAAATTCAATTTTTCCGAAAACGGAAAAAATGACAGAAATAGGATAAGAGAGCTTGCTTCTGTTAATGCAATCAGAATTGCGAAGGATATTGCTGAGCTTCTGTAATATAGTCTATGCTTGTCCCGATTGTTTTAGTATTACGGTCGGATTTACGGGCAGGTTTTTATGTGGAAAATAAGTAAGAAAAAAGAAAGTGTAAGTTTTTTTGCTTTTTTGCATTAAAAAATTGTGCAAAAGTATTGATTATATTTAAATTTTATGATAAAATATATGACGAATGTAAAAAGTATGAGTAAAATGCAAACTGTAGATGGAAAAAAGCAGAATAATATAATATAATAGAACGGAGATGATTTATCTATGCCAAGAAGTGCAGGCATATTAATGCCGATAACTTCATTGCCTTCTCCTTACGGAATAGGCACAATGGGCAAGGCAGCCTATGAGTTTATTGACTTTCTCAAGGCTTCGGGTCAGACGTACTGGCAGCTGCTGCCGGTAGGTCCGACAAGCTACGGTGATTCGCCGTATCAGTCGTTTTCAACATATGCGGGAAATCCGTATATGATAGACCTTGACCTGCTTTGCGAAGACGGCTTGCTGACTCGTGAAGAGCTGAAAAAGATTGATTGGGGTTCAAATGCTCAGTATATTGATTATGAAAGAATATACAATGTGAGATTTGATGTTCTCAGACAGGCTTATGAGGCTTTCAAGCAGAAAAATCAGCAGGAATTCTGGGATTTTATGAGGGATGAGAACAGTTGGCTGACAGATTACGCCTTGTATATGTCGGTCAAGAAATTCTTTGACGATAAGGCATGGACGGAATGGCCCGATCCACTTATCAAATACCGCAATCCCGATACAATAGATTACTATCTCAGGTTGCTTTATGAGGACGTGATGTTCTGGAAATGGACACAGTTCATGTTCTATAAGCAATGGGCTGAGCTCAAGGAATATGCCAATGATAACGGTATAAAGCTGTTCGGAGATATGCCTATATATGTGGCAATGGACAGTGCCGATACATGGGCAAATCCCGATGTGTTCTGGCTCGATGATGAACGCAAACCTGTTTGCGTTGCGGGCTGCCCGCCGGATTATTTCTCGGAAACGGGACAGCTTTGGGGAAATCCCCTTTATGACTGGATCTATCTTGAGGAAACAGGCTTTGACTGGTGGATAAGAAGAATAGCCGGTGCAGCAAGAATGTTTGATGTTACCCGTATAGACCACTTCAGAGCATTCGATCAGTTCTATGCTATACCCTATGGCGCAAAGGATGCCGTCAAGGGCGAGTGGATAGACGGTCCCAAGATGAGATTCTTTGAAAAAATGAAGCAGCGTCTGGGAGATATTCCGATTATTGCGGAGGATCTCGGTCTTCAGACACCGGGCGTAAAGAAGCTTCTTGAGGAATCCGGGTATCCGGGTATGAAAATTCTTGAATTTGCATTCGATTCCAAGGAAGACAGCAATTATCTTCCCCATAATTATACCAGTAACAGCGTATGCTATACGGGTACGCATGACAACGATACCATTATGGGTTGGCTCAGTCAGGCATCCGAAAAGGATGTTGCATTTGCCGAAGAATATTGTCGCCTTGATAAAACAGAGGGGTATAACTGGGGCTTTATCCGCACGGCTTATTCAAGCGTGAGCGATTATGCAATAGTTCAGATGCAGGATATCCTCGGGCTCGGATCCGAGGCAAGAATAAACATACCGTCAACCCTCGGCGGAAACTGGACCTGGAGAATGAAAAAAGGAGCCGCAACTCCTAAACTTGCGAAGAAACTTTATAATTTGTCCAAAAATTACAGAAGGCTGGAGGATGACAAAAAAATGAAGAAAAATGCCATTATCGACAACCTCGTGCTTACAGCAAAGAACGAGTATTGCAAAGAACTCGGAGAGCTTTCACCCGCAGAGCTTCACGATGCACTCGGCAAGGCAATCATGGGCGATATCTCGGAGAGATGGGCTGAAAGCAAGAGAAATCATGCAAATCAGAGAAGAGCCTATTATCTGTCGGCAGAATTCCTTATGGGTCGTATGGTTTACAACAACCTGTACAATATGGGAGTTCTGGAGCAGACAACAAAACTTCTCGCCGATAAAGGTGTAGATATCAATGTGTTTGAGGAAATCGACGATGCCGCTCTCGGAAACGGAGGTCTTGGCAGACTTGCCGCCTGTTTCCTTGATTCCGCAGCTACACATGATGTACCGCTTGACGGCTATGGAATACGCTATAAGTATGGTCTGTTCAAGCAGGAAATAATTGACGGCTTCCAGGTTGAGGTTGCCGATGATTGGCAGCGTTTCGGAGACCCGTGGTGTGTAAGAAGAACGGAGGATACCGTTACAATCAACTTTGCCGATCAGACAGTAAGAGCTGTGCCATATGATATGGCTATAATCGGATATGGTACGGATAATATCAATACTCTCCGTCTGTGGGAGGCAGAGGCTGTCAATAACTTCAATTTCCTTGAGTTCAATGACAGCAAGTATGATGAGGCTGTCAAGGAAAAGAATGATGCAGAGAATATCTCAAAGGTTCTTTATCCGAACGATAACAGCTATGAAGGAAAGGTGCTCAGACTCAAGCAGCAGTATTTCTTCTCCTCCGCTTCACTTCAGGATATTATCAAGAGATATAAGAGAAGACACGGAAACGATTATTCACAGTTCCCCGTTGAAACAGCTATACAGCTCAATGATACCCACCCCACAATTTCAATCCCCGAGCTTATCAGACTGCTCCAGAATGACGGTCTCAGCTTTGATACCGCATTTGATATTGCTCAGAGAACCTTTGCGTATACTAACCATACTGTTATGCAGGAGGCTCTTGAAAAGTGGGATATCAAGCTTATGACAAGCATCCTCCCCGATGTATATGATATAATCGTAAAAATCAACGACAGACTTCTTTCGGAGCTTAAGAATAAGGGCGTTGAGCAGGAAAAGATTGACAATATGAGAATAGACGACGGTCATGTTGTACACATGGCTCGTATGGCTACATATGTATCAAGCTATGTAAACGGTGTTGCTGCTATCCATACTCAGATTCTTAAGGATGAAACCCTCAAGGAGTGGTATGAGCTTTATCCGGAGCGTTTCCAGAATAAGACGAATGGTGTAACACAGCGTCGCTGGCTTGCACTTTGCAACCCCGAGTATTCCGAGTTTATTACGGATCTTATCGGTAAGAAATGGATACGCAACCTTGACGAGCTCAAGAAGCTTGAGGATCATATCAATGAAAAAACCATTGATAAGTTCAATGAGATTAAGTATATCAAAAAGAGAGAGCTTTCCGATTTCATTCAGAAGCACGATCATGTTTACATTGATCCTTCCTTCATGTTCGATATCCAGGTTAAGCGTCTGCATGAGTACAAAAGACAGCTTATGAATGCTTTCTCAATCATGGCACTGTACTTCCGCATTAAAGAGGGCAAGCTTCCGAATTTCACACCGACTGCATTTATCTTCGGTGCAAAGGCAGCTCCCGGCTATGCAAGAGCTAAGGCTGTTATCAAGTATATTAACGAGATTGCTAATCTTGTAAATAATGACCCCGAAGTAAATCAGAAGATGAGGGTCGTATTCGTAGCAAACTACAATGTATCCTATGCTGAGAAAATTATTCCGGCAGCAGATATTCACGAGCAGATCTCAACAGCCGGCACAGAGGCTTCAGGTACTTCAAACATGAAGTTTATGGCTAACGGTGCGGTTACAATAGGTACCTATGATGGTGCTAATATTGAAATAGCTGAATGTGCGGGCGAAGAAAATGAATATATCTTCGGTGCAAGAGTTGAGGAAATTAACGAGCTTAAAGAAAATTATGATCCCGAGAAGATTTATGAGGAGAACGAGGAAATTAAGAGAGTTATTGATACCCTTATAGACGGTCGTTTCACAGACGGCGGAAAGAAGGGCGAAGGCTCATTCAAGGAACTTCACGATTCTCTACTCAAGGGTGCAAGCTGGCATAAGCCCGACCATTACTTCATACTCAGAGATCTTCCCGAGTATATTGAAACGAAGATCAGAGTAAACAACGAATACAAGGACAGAAGAGCATTCGGTTATAAGTGTCTTAAGAATACTGCAAACTGCGGTAAGTTCTCTTCCGACCGTACAATACTCGAGTATGCTTCCGAGCTTTGGAAAGTAAAATCCAAATAAGCCGGTAAGAAAAATAAACAACACGAATAAAGGGGTATATGAATTTTCTATACCCCTTTATTTTAGGTTATAACCGATAGCGGATTTATCGTAAGAAACGTTGCAGATATGAATTATAACGATATATTAAAACAGATGGAGGTAAAATTATGGCTAAGTATAGAGAGCAGCTTCAGGGGATGGGATTCGGATATGATGACGTTACAGCTGTGGCATACAGGAAAATAAATAACATTGCATTTATAGTACGGGTAAATCCGGCTTCCAAAGAGTATAATGTAACTGCTGCCTGCAGACCTGCCAAGGATGGCATGATTGACCCCCTGAGAACCGCACTCCATCAATTTGCTTCTCAAAGACAGAATATGCTGAAAACCGCTTTTTTTGAGGGAAAACAGATACATATATGCTATCAGATTACCTCGGATATTACTCCGGGCGTAAATGATGCTGTAAATTTTATTATGTACTGCGTAAATCAGTTTGAATGTACTCCGTGCTGTTCAGTCTGCGGCAGGTATGGTGATGTCGATGTATATTCCATTGAAAATAATGTATCTGCCTTGTGTACCGGATGTTACGGCACACTGCAAAACAATGTAGTGGAAAATATTTTATCGGATTCCTCGATACGGATGAATTATCCTATGGGTGTTCTCGGAGCCATACTTGGCGGAATATGCGGAGCTTTGATATGGATTTTGTTCTCCGTAATGGGCAGAATAGGATGGATGGCCGGATTAGTAGCCGGTTTCGGAGGAGTAATGGGCTTTAAATGGTTGGGAAAAAAGATTTCCACCGCCGGTATTGTTTTGTCAATAATTATTTCCTTTATTTTCCTTTTCATGGGAATGTATATTGCTGCCGGTATAGATATGTACAATGCCTTGACAGCGGAAGGAATTTCTGTGACATTCCGTGATGCACTTGACCTTATACCGTACTTTATGCAGGATTCAGAGTACACCGGAACTTTGATATATAATAATATTTTCGGCATTATCACCTTTGCTGCAACATCAATAGCATCGGCAATAGCTTTAATAAAGGAAAGTAAAGTAAAAAATCGCTCTGTAAAATTGACATAATTATTTCTTACACTTTTTGAGGTGGTGATATATTGACGGAAAGTGAATTTCGTGAATTTCTCATAACGATAGGCTACCGTTACAACAGTAAATCACAAACGGCTTTTAACAGCTATGAGGGTTTTCATACGATGATAGAATTTAACAGCAAGGAAAAAAGATATTTGCTTTCCCTCAATTCTGCTGCGGGCGATATTGGTGCTGTTTCAGGAAAACTTAAGAGCTTTGCAGCGGAAAATAAGAGTTTTATAACAAAAGCTGTATATAAGAATAAAAAAATAATTCTGTCCGTTAAGATGACCGTTGATTCGGAAATAGACAGAGAAAATCTTAAGTCGGTTGCAAAATTTATAATGGAATTGTGCAAAAGCGATTTACTTACACCAATATGCGGTGTTTGCTCAAGAAACAAAAAAACCGGCTTATATGTTGTCGGGCGTAACCTTGTGCCTATATGCGACAGGTGTATTGTCAGAAAAAGGCGGCAATATGCAAAAAGGCGAGATATGTTTGAGAAGAAAAAACAGAATATGCCCGCCGGAATAGCGGGGGCGGTTTTCGGTGCTCTTTTCGGAGCATCAATATACATACTTCTTTATCAGTTTATTTCACTTTACGGCATATTTGGCGGTGTTGTTGTATTATTGTGCTTTGCCGGATTTGTCGTTACGGGAAAGAGGGCAACAAGGCTGAGTGCGGTGATATGCGAGATTATTTCGTTTTTGGTTTTCCTTGCCGCAGAATATGCGGCACTTATAGCCGGAACCGCCATACTTATTGAGAACGAGGGCGGCGGAATAGCCGTAACGGAGGCTATACAGATAACCAATGCAAGCTTTGCGGATTTTGGTTATCTCCGTTCGATTATAATTGAGCTTGCGGTGGGCACCGCCGTTATGATAATTATAGGCATAATATATTTTCTCAAAAGAAAGTATACACGACCGCTTACTATATCCAAAAATATACTTTAGTGATTTATTTCATACTAATTTAAAATAAAAAACGGAACGGATTACAGTATAACACCTGTAGACCTGTTCCGTTTTTTAGATATTAATCGTATCCGCTGCCGATAATTTGCCATTCTTCGGTTGTCTTGTTATACTCGACATACCAGTGCCAGTTGTTTTTCATTCTATTCATATCTCCGGCTACAGGTTCCTGCAACATAAAATAATCGCCTTCAAAAACAATACTTGGCATATTAGCAGAGGTTAATTCCTCGTTATATTTCAGACTAAGCAATATGCTTCCGCCGAAATTGTTCTGAAAATACTTTATTACCGCCTGTGATGCCGCATTAACCTCGTCTTTACCGGGATGGTTTATTTCAGACGATAATTCTGCTTTTGTTTTATATCCGTCCGCCTGACTCAAATTCATACTAACAAACCATGTATTTCCTTTTAGTATGAAAGTACATATAAATATTGCCGTAATTACAAGCAGGACTGATGCGGATATTATTACTGATTTAATCATAATTTTTTTTCTTTTTTGTTTTTTAGCTATCTCACTCCAAATTTCTTCCTGTCTTTTTTCGTTTTTGGTTTGAATATCCACCATGGCGGTATCCAATATTTTCTTGCAATCCGGACATTCGGAGCAATGCGTATCAACGAATTCTCTCGACCCGTCACTCAAAAGGTTTTCAATGTATTGTGGTATAAGATCTCTTGCAATATTACAGTCATTTATCATTTTTCTCACCTAATCCTTCCAGAATTCTTACCTTCGCACGGTAGTATGTAACTCTTGCCCATGTTTCCGTTTTTTCCATGATTACGGAAATATCCCTGAAGCTTAATTCTGCAAAAACTCTGAGTATAAAAACCTCCTTGTACGGTTCCTCAAGGTTATGCAGCAATTTATGTATTTCAAGCGCCATGGATTTATCCTGAATGATATCCGCAATACTGCTGTCATCGGGAAGATTTTCAAAATCATCCGTATTTTCCGTATGTTTTTGTTTTCGGATATATTGCAGGTATTCATTTTTTGCAATCTGACATATCCAGGTAGAAATTTTTCCTCCTCCCTTATATGATGAAAATTCAGAGAAAGCCTTAAGAAATGTTTCCGCTGTAAGTTCCTCGGCTATACTATGGTTTCTGCACAGACGGAACAAATAGCCGAATACTATATTATAGTTTTCCCGGTATAATTCTTCAGACAGCACTTTATCACCTCCGATAATATGATGCGGCAGGGATTATTTTGTTACAAATTTTTCTAAGAAAATTGATATAAAAATATTTACGGCTGCCGCACAAGTGATAATCTCGTACGACAGCCGAATCTTATAAAATATTTTTTTAATAAAGCGGGAAGTTTTTGCAGATCTCATCAACACCTGCTCTTATGGAATCGGCACTGTTTTCAAAATCATTGAGTGCAAGCGTTATGTATTCCGCAATCTTATCCATCTCGGCAACACCAAGACCTCTTGTTGTAACTGCGGGTGTACCAAGACGAACGCCGCTTGTTACGAACGGACTTCTCTTTTCGTTAGGCACGGTATTCTTGTTGGCGGTTATGCGTACAGCATCAAGTCGCTGCTCAAGCTCCTTGCCCGTAACCTCACTGCCTGTAAGGTCAAGAAGCATAACATGATTGTCCGTACCGCCCGAAACAAGCTTGTTTCCTCTGTTTATAAGTCCCTGTGCAAGAGCCTGTGCATTTTTTACTATATTTTCGCCGTAGGTTCTGAACTCGGGTTTAAGAGCCTCGCCGAAGCATACCGCCTTTGCGGCTATGATGTGCATAAGCGGACCGCCCTGTGTTCCGGGGAAAACAGCCTTGTTTATTCCCTTTGCAAGCTCCTCGTCATTTGTAAGAATCATGCCGCCTCTCGGACCTCTCAGCGTCTTGTGTGTGGTTGTTGTTGTGAAATGAGCATAGGGAACGGGACTCGGGTGTACACCTGCGGCGACAAGTCCTGCAATATGGGCCATATCGACCATCAGGTATGCTCCGCATTCGTCTGCAATCTCTCTGAAACGCTTGAAATCTATAATTCTCGGATAAGCCGATGCACCGCAGACGATAAGTCTCGGTTTGTTTTCCATTGCAATTTCATATACCTTATCGTAATCAATTCTATGCGTTACCGGATCTACTCCGTAGGAAACAAAGTTATAGTATTTTCCCGAAATATTTACGGGTGAGCCATGAGTAAGATGTCCTCCCTCGGAAAGGGTCATTCCCATTACGGTATCACCGGGCTTGAGCACCGAAAAATATACTGCCGTATTAGCCTGTGCCCCGGAGTGGGGCTGTACATTTGCAAACTTGGAGCCAAAGAGCACGCAGGCACGGTCTATGGCTACCTGTTCTACAATATCAACATACTGACAGCCGCCGTAATATCTTTTTCCCGGGTATCCCTCTGCATATTTATTAGTCAGAACCGAACCCATAGCAGCCATTACCGCCGGAGAAACTATATTTTCCGAAGCGATAAGCTCAAGATTCTGCTGCTGCCTTTTAAGCTCATTCGTCATGGCGGTGGATATTACACTGTCATATTTTCCTACAAGGCCTATACTGTCCATTAAATCATTATACATCGGTTTTTACCTCTTTCAACGTGTATTCTGGTATAATTATACTCTATTGTAGTGACATACTCCCGCCGCCTGCGCTTCGCTTAGAGGCGGGGGCTTCTCGCTCAAGTACAGTAGTCTGTACAGTATCGACGAGCTAATCCCATGTGTCCCACGGTTATGACAAATTTGCTTGCTATCGTCTTGCTTGGCACATTTTACATCCCGACTGATTACGGGAAAAAGAGGTCAATTTGTCAGAATCCCTTATCATAGAGGAATGATTACCTCTAATCCGTTCTCCTTTCGTAATTCTCTGTATTACGGCTTGGTTATCGCTCTATTGTAATACAGGCTTATTTCAATTTCACCTGATTTTAGTATATCACTGTAATTTCATAATGTCAAGAAAAAGTCGCGGCGTGCCGGCGGCGTGCCGCCGCTGTCAGTTCGTAACTATTTTACTCAGGCAAATTAATCTATGGCTCGACCGTTAGTTTACACGATGAACGAGAGATGAGTTTGTCATTTTTAGATGCGGAGCGGCACGCAAGAGCCGCTCTCGACATTTTCTTACGCATTCCGTCAACTACCTATCGCGGGAACAGACTGCCCTCCAACATAAACAAAGCGAACGCAGTGAGCGACCCCGCGAACATGACAGCGGCGGCACGCCGCCGGTGCCGTGCCGGCACTGTCAATCCGTAATTAATTTACTCAGGCGAATTAATCTATGGTTCGACCGTTAGTTTACACGATGAACGAGAGATGAGTTTGTCATTTTTAGATGCGGAGCGGCACGCTAGAGCCGCTCTCGACACTTTCTTACGCATTCCGACAGGCAAACTACCTATCGCGGGAACAGACTACCCTCCAACATGAACAAAGCGAACGCAGTGAGCGGCCCCGCGAACATGACAGCGGCGGCACGCCGCCGGTGCCGTGCCGGCACTGTCAATCCGTAATTAATTTACTCAGGCGAATTAATCTATGGTTCGACCGTTAGTTTACACGATGAACGAGAGATGAGTTTGTCATTTTTAGATGCAGAGCGGCACGCAAGAGCCGCTCTCGACACTTTCTTACGCATTCCGACAGGCAAACTACCTATCGCGGGAACAGACTACCCTCCAACATAAACAAAGCGAACGCAGTGAGCGACCCCGCGAATTGCCCGCGGGGGTTCCCCCGCCACGCCTGTTCAATAAGTACCCAAAAGTGCCAAAATTTTTATTAATCGGACTATTTTTAGGATATATCTGTCATCCCGCCATTTTTTTGTATGATTTTCTTAACAGATTGTTTACTTTTGAGCCATTTTCTGTTCTTTATTGAATAATATAATATAACCATCAAAGGAAAACAAGTCAGTTCGGATATATCCGTTTTGGAGTGAACGGTTTATTTCTTTCTTAATATTCAGAGGGCGTATCAGGGGGATACGCCCTCTGCCGTTTAAAGTCTGCTTTACTTTATTTTAATAGCTGTATGAATAGTAGTATTTGAAATACGGCTCGATGAGTTCAGCATTATATCGAACAAGCAAATCATAGTCAAACTTGATTGTACAACTTACACTTCCGTGTTCTTTTATATTGTCCTCATAAATTATTCCGATATTACCTTGTGCGATAAGTTCGCCGTTTGAATAGAGATTTGCCCAGTTCAAACGGATATTATTTAAATCAAAATTATAACCGTTATACATACTACAGTCTAAAATCAGCTCATCATCCTTATAATATGCTTTTTTAACGGACAGATTTATTGAATTGTCGGAATTGGATTTTGAGTTGTTGATGTAGATATTCCGAGGATCCGGAGTGAGGTAATCGCATATTGGTGCTTCGTTTTCCGATTCCTCTTCGGCTCTGTTGACATCGGCATGAGAGTATATTTCATACTCAATATCACTCAGGTCTACGGAGTAGGGAATATCAACATAATCGAAAGTAAAGGTATATATGGCACTCTGATGGGGTTGTATGGTAAGATTCTCGCATTTTATATTTGATTTATATAAAATTGATGTATCACCTGAATGTATTTCCATCCAGTCAACTGTTATATCTGAAATTTCATAGTCATATCCGTTATAAATCCGACAGTGAACATAAAACTGCCTGCGATAGTCAGAACCATCCGTAAAATCACTGTACATTTCTACAGGAGAGACTGTAACATTATTTTTATTTATCATTATATTGTCGGCATTAAGATAATGAAATCTGCTGCTTCGGGTATCGTAATCATATCGGGGAGTATAACTCAGATTGCCCGATTGCTGTGAGTCCCCAACAGGGACAGCAGTAACAGATGTTTTGCCGGTGTATGAATATGAGCCGCTTGTTGTGCTTTTATCAAATATATCCGCATTACTGCGGGCTTCTGAAAAAATAAGGGGTATCAGAAGTGAAACAGCACAAAGCAGGCTGAGGAATTTGAATTTTATGTCCATTAATAACACCCTGTCCTGTGTAAATGTAATCATAGGGGGAGGACTTCCGTCCGAAGAAAGCATGGTCTTTAACTAAATTTTATCAAAAAAAATATTGCGTGTCAATTGTCCGGTATATATTTATCATACAATATGTGTCATAATATGATTTTTGCTTATTGATATTATCGGTAAATTGTGCTAAAATCAAAGGGAGTATATTTTTGATTTATAATTTGAGGTGTCAGAATGTATATAAATGTCTTCGGTGCAGGTCTTGCAGGCTGTGAGGCCGCATGGCAGATTGCTGAAAGAGGAATTAATGTGCGGCTCTATGAAATGAAGCCGCATAAGAAAACACCGGCACATAAAAGTGATAATTTCTGTGAGCTTGTATGCTCAAACTCCCTGAAAGCAGCGAGAATTGAAAGTGCGGCAGGTCTTTTGAAGCATGAAATGCGTATGCTCGGCTCATTGCTGATGAGCGTTGCCGACAGATGTACTGTTCCCGCAGGTGGTGCACTTGCTGTCGACAGGGATATGTTTTCTAAGGGAGTTACGGAAAAAATTAAAAATCACCCGCTTATCAGGGTTACAGAATGTGAAGTTACAGAACTTCCCGCGGATGCCGTTACAGTTGTTGCGACAGGCCCGCTTACAAGTGATACTCTTGCGGAAAAAATAAATAAACTTTTCGGCGGAGAACTTCATTTTTTTGATGCTGCCGCACCGGTGATAACAGCGGAAAGCATAGATATGGATAATGCATTCACAGCTTCACGATATGACAGGGGAGGGGACGATGCATATATTAACTGTCCCATGAATAAGGAACAGTATGAGTTGTTCCATGCCGCTCTGGTGACTGCCGAAAGGGCGCCGAGACATGATGTTGATGTTATGAATCCAAAGGTTTATGAGGGATGTATGCCGGTTGAAATACTTGCACAAAGAGGGCTTGATACACTGCGTTTCGGACCGATGAAGCCTGTAGGTCTGCGTGACCCGAGGACGGGACACAGACCGTGGGCGGTTTTGCAGCTCAGAACGGAAAATTCGGAAAAAAGTATGTATAACCTCGTGGGCTTCCAGACAAATCTTAAATTTCCCGAACAGAAAAGAGTTTTTGGTATGATACCGGCGCTGAAAAATGCGGAATATGTCCGCTACGGTGTGATGCACAGGAATACATTTCTTGATTCTCCGAGAATACTCAATGCGGATTTTTCGGTGAGGGAAAATCCTGATATGTTTTTTGCCGGTCAGATGACAGGGGTTGAAGGGTATATGGAATCGGCAGCTTCGGGTCTTGTTGCCGGAATAAATGCGGTAAGACGGATAGAAAAAAGAGAATCAGTAATTCTTCCGAGGGAAACGATGATAGGTGCATTGAGTGATTATATAGCAAATTCTCAGGCAAAGGATTTTCAACCGATGGGTGCAAATACAGGGATACTTCCTCCGCTTGAAAAACATATAAGGGATAAGAAAGAAAGAGCGGGGGAATATGCAAAAAGGTCAATTGAATGTCTTAACAGTATACTTAAAAATATATAATCGGGTATTTTGCAGGAGTTTTATATTAAGGGGTTGGTTTTGTGAAAATATTGGTTGATGCGTTCGGAGGAGATAATGCACCTCTTGAGATTATCAAGGGATGTATTCTTTCATTAAAGGAAAATTCTGATGCGGAAGTTGCGATGGTCGGAAATAAAGCCGAAATAGAAAAATGTGCAGAAAATAACGGACTTGATATTTCTGCATTTGATATATTTGATGCGGAAAGTGCGATAACTATGGAAGACGACCCGAGAGAGGTATTCAAGGGAAAGAAGAACAGCTCTATGGCAGAGGGACTCCGTCTTGTGGCGGACGGAAAAGCGGATGCATTTGTAAGTGCGGGAAACAGCGGAGCGTTGGTTTTAGGCTCACACCGATATGTCAAGGAAATAAACGGTATAGAGCGTATAGCCTTTGCACCGATAATGCCTACCTCAAAGGGACCGTTTATACTTATAGACGGAGGGGCTTATGTCAATGTCATGGCCGAAACTCTGAGAAAATACGGTATAATGGGTTCTGTATATATGGAAAGTATTCTTGGGGTTAAAAATCCGAGGGTAGGTCTTGCGAATGTCGGAACAGAGGATCATAAGGGTGATGCTCTCAGGCATGAAGCATTCAAGCTGCTCAGAGAGACAGATATCAATTTTATCGGAAACATAGAGGCAAGGGATATTCCGGGTGGTATTGCGGATGTTGTTGTTGCGGACGGTTTTACGGGAAATATAATAGCCAAGATGTATGAGGGTGCCGCAAAGGAGCTTTTCGGAAAAATAAAAGGAGTATTCTATAAGAATTTGCGTACAAAGCTTGCTGCACTTCTTGTAAAGAAAGAGATGAACGAGCTTAAGAAATATTTTGACTATAACCGATACGGCGGAGCGGTTGTTATGGGTGTAAGAAAGCCCGTGCTTAAAACACACGGAAGTGCCAATGATGTCGCCGTTTCAGCCGTAATAAGAGCGGCGGCGGATTTTGCTTCTTCGGGAGCAATAGAGATAATGGAAAAGAAGATTTCGGAAATTAAAATAAAAGAGGAGTAAGAAATGAAAGAACTTGAAAAAGCAATAGGATATACCTATAAGAATATATCATATCTTGAAAATGCTCTGACACATTCATCCTATGCAAATGAGGCAAGGAACGGGGCAAAAAGCAACGAACGTCTTGAATTCCTCGGTGATTCCGTTCTGAGTATAGTTGTATCGGATTATATTTACAGAAATTGCCCGAAGCTTCCCGAAGGTGATTTAAGTAAGCTGCGTGCATCCTTGGTATGTGAAAAAAGTCTTTGCCGCTTTTCGGCGGAGCTTGGCGTCGGTAATTACTTAAGACTTTCAAAGGGTGAAAGAAACCTCAAGGGTCACGAAAGACCCTCAATTCTTGCGGATGCCTTCGAGGCGATAATTGCATCAATTTACCTTGATGGCGGAATGAATGAAGCAAGAAAATTCATTCTGAGGTTCGTTGAACCTGAAATAAAAAATCAGAAGCCGAAAGCTTTTAAGGATTATAAAACTACACTACAGGAAATAATTCAGAAAAATCCGGAGGAGCATCTTGAATATGTCCTTGTGGGTGAGGAAGGTCCCGACCATGATAAGCATTTTTCCGTTGAGGTACACCTTAACAACAATGTTATAGGCAAAGGTGGCGGAAGAAGTAAAAAAGAAGCGGAGCAGCAGGCGGCAAGAGAAGCATTGAAGCTTATGGGATATTGACATAACGTTTTGCATTGCCTGTTAAAAGAGGTGAAAAGGTCTGAAACATTCAAATGTTGCGATATTTGTGCCGCATAACGGCTGTCCCCATCAATGTACATTCTGTAATCAGAAAAGGATAACGGGACAGAGCAGTCAGCCGCATGGTAATGATGTGCTTGAAGCTGTAGAGATTGCCCGCAGAAGTCTTGGAGAGAAAACCCGGAATGCAGAGATTGCGTTTTTCGGCGGGAGCTTTACGGCAATTGACAGGGAGTATATGAAAGAGCTTCTGAGTGCTGCATCACCGTTTGTAAAAAGCGGTGAGTTTTACGGCATAAGGCTGTCTACACGTCCCGATGCAATCAACAGGGAAATTCTGGATATCCTGAAAGAGAGCGGTGTTACATCAATAGAGCTTGGAGCACAAAGTATGGATGACAGGGTGCTTATGCTGAATAAGCGGGGACATACTGTGGGGGATGTATTAACGGCATCCGGGCTTATACATGAATATGATTTTGAGCTTGGCTTGCAGATGATGACAGGGCTTTACGGCAGCGACAGGAATACGGATATTGCAACGGCAGAAAAGCTTGCAGAACTGAAACCGACAACAATGCGTATATACCCTACCGTGGTTATGAAAAATACGGAACTGTATGATTTGTATATGAGCGGTATGTATAAGCCGCAGGAGCTTGAATCAGCAGTTGACCTCTGTGCGGAATTACTGCTTTACTTTGAGGAAAAAAATATTTCCGTTATCCGTCTCGGGCTGCATGACAGTCCGAGTCTGCGTGAGGGAATGATAGGAGGGGCATTTCATCCGTCATTCCGCGAGCTTTGTGAGAGCAGAATAATGTACGATAATGCGGTAGAGCTTCTTAATGAAAATAAAATTACAGGCGGGACAATTGAGTTTTTTGTAAATCCCGCATCCGTTTCAAAATTTATAGGAAATAACAGGAGTAATATTAAGGCACTTGCCGATATGGGTATTACCGCAAAGGTGAAACAGGACAGCCTGCTCGGCAGGTATGAAATTAAAATTAAGGATATAGGGTGAGAAAGTGCGATTAAAGGCATTGGAATTACAGGGGTTTAAAACTTTTCCCGATAAGACAAAATTGAATTTTACCGAGGGAATTACCGCAGTAGTCGGTCCGAACGGAAGCGGAAAGAGCAATATAAGCGATGCCATACGTTGGGTGCTCGGTGAGCAGTCGGCTAAGACGCTCCGCTGTTCAAAAATGGAGGATGTTATTTTTAACGGAACAAAGCAGAGAAAAAAGACAGGCTATGCACAGGTAACTCTTTCATTTGAAAATAGAGACAGACAGCTTCAATATGACGGCGACGAAGTGGCAATAACAAGAAGATATTACCGTTCGGGGAACAGTGAATATCTTATAAATAATACGGCGGTAAGGCTTCAGGATATACATGAATTATTTATGGATACCGGACTGGGCCGCGACGGATATTCCATGATAGGACAGGGAAAGATTGATTCTGTCGTTGCAACTAAGGGTGAGGACAGGAGAGAAATTTTTGAGGAAGCGGCAGGTATTTCAAAATTCCGATACAAAAAATCGGAAGCGGAACGCAGACTTGCGAAAGCGGAGGAAAACCTTGTTCGTCTCAGAGATATTCTTTCGGAGCTTGAGGGCAGGGTTGAGCCGTTGAGGATACAATCCGAAAAGGCAAAGTCGTTTATAGCATATGATGAGGAAAAACGCGGACTTGAAATTGCTCTGTGGCTGCGTACGCTGGATAAATCAGCGACGGCGGTAAGGGAGCAGGAAGATAAACTTGCTGTTGCAAATGCACAGTATAATGACATTGAAGGTGCAATTGAGACAATAGCAAAGGAAATAGAGGAAAGCTACAGCAGACAGAACGGTCTTACGGTGAAAATTGAGGAGCTGAGGCAAAGTATATCGGAAAAAGAGGAAAAAGCCTCAGAGAAGCGTTCGGAAGCCAATGTCCTCAGAAATGATATCAGACATAATGAGGAAACAGCGGAAAGAATACGGAATGATATAGCGGAGCTTTCAAAATCCGGCGAAGAGCTTAAGTATGAGATAGAAGAAAGAAATAAGAAAACTGCGGAGCTTAACACTGCATTATCACAGCAAAGGATTGAGGAAAAGAAATATACAGAGGAGCTTTTAAAGCTGAAAACAGGCGAAAGTGCTTCGGCGGATAAAATTGCTCAGATAAATTCGGAGCTTGCCGAGCTTGCGGGAAAGGCATCGGATGCAAAAATTGAGTATATGACCTCATCCTCATCAATAAACGAGCTTACGGAGCGTACCGAAGTACTGGAAAATACAATAAAGGCAAAAAATTCACAGATAGCAACACTTGAAAATATAATTTCCGATTATGGAGAAATGAAAACGGACTGCGAAAACAATGCCGCGGATATTCTGAGGGACAGGGATGAGATTCAGGAGAAAATAACCGCAAGGCGTGGAGAATATGCTGAACTCAAGGAAAAGACCGATAAGATGTATCTGTCCGCACAGCAGATATTGGGAAAGGCAAGGATGCTGGAGGATCTGGAAAGAAACCTTGAGGGTTTTGCACACAGTGTCAAAATAATAATGCGTGAGGCGAAAAAGGGTACACTCAGCGGAATATGCGGTCCCGTTTCAAGAGTAATAAAGACCCGACCCGAGTATAATACGGCAATAGAAATTGCACTCGGTGCGGCAATGCAGAATATCGTAACAGAAAATGACAGCGATGCAAAAAGAGCTATAGCATACCTGAAACAGCATGACGGGGGACGAGCTACATTTCTCCCTATGTCCTCAATAAAGGGCAGAGAACTGAACGAATCGGGACTTGAAGCCTGTGAAGGTTTTGTAGGTATTGCCGCAGAGCTTTGTACCTGTGATGATTGTTACAGGGGCATACTTTTGAATCTCCTCGGAAGAACGGTCGTTGCGGATAACCTCGATAAAGCAGTGGATATTGCGAAAAAATACGGATATCGTTTCCGTATAGTAACACTTGACGGTCAGGTGGTTAATGCGGGAGGTTCCCTGACGGGCGGTTCACTTTTGAAGAATGCGGGACTTTTAGGCAGAACCGGGGAAATAGAAAAGCTTAAAAAGCAGTCTGCACAGACCTTAAAACAGGCGGACGGACTTTCGGCAAGGCTTAAAGATGAAGCAGAGGTTATTGCACAGCTTGAGAAAAAGTCAGGTGAGCTGTCCGAACAGCTTTCGGTCTCTCAGGGGGATAAGATAAAGCTTGAAGCCGAAATAAGGAGCAGACAGACCGAGCTTGACTCTACAAGGGCAGCTCTTGCGGAAGCTAAAAAAGAGAGAGAAAACTCGGTATCAAAAATGAATGAGCTTACAAATGCAATGGAAAGAGCGAGAAATAAGCTTGATGCCTACCAAAAGAAAATTTCCGAAAATGAGGAGAGGGCAAACTCACTTACAGGCTCAAAGGATGAGCTTGTGAAAAAAAGGGAAGACCTCAGCGAAAGGCTGCAGCAGATAAAGCTTGGAATACTTACGACCGAGAAAGATATAGCAGCCGCAGGGGCGGAGATAGAAAATGCACTTTCAAGAAAAAATACAGCTGAGGACAGGATAATTTCGGATAAGGCGGAAATCACTGCACTCGGAGAAAAAAACAAGGAACTGCTGGAGAGAATAGAGAAACTTGAAAATGAGGCTGATGAGCTTAAGAAAATTGCCTCAGATAAGAGAAGCGGGATTGAGTCTTTTACATCCGAGAAACTTATGTTTGAACAGAAATCCGTGCAGCTGAGGCAAAAAGAGCGTGAAAAGCAGACGGAAAGAGAAGCCGTAAGCGGTGAAATTGCAAGACTCGAGGAAAGACGTGTAAATCTTCAAAAGCAATATGACGATACGGTAAATAAGCTTTGGGAGGAATATAACCTTACCAAACGTGAGGCTGAAGAAACTGCGGTTAAGATTGATGACCCATCAAAGGCTCAGCGGAGACTTAACGAGCTTAAACAGAAAATCAAGTCCTTAGGTACTGTCAATGTTTCCGCAATAGAGGAATATAAGGAGGTAAGTGAGCGTTATGAATTTCTAAGCGTTCAGATAGGTGATGTGGAAAAATCAAGAACTGAACTTCTGCACCTTATAAACGACCTTACAAAGCAGATGAGGGAAATATTTATCGACCGATTCAATCAGATAAATAAGAATTTTTCCGAAACCTTTGTAGAGCTTTTCGGAGGAGGAAAGGCGTCTCTTTCATTATCGGATCCGGAAAATGTCCTTACCACGGGAATAGAAATATCCGTTGAACCGCCGGGAAAAATAGTGTCGCACATAGAACTGCTTTCCGGAGGAGAAAAGGCGCTTGTCGCAATAGCGTTATATTTTGCCATAATGAAGGTAAGACCGGCACCGTTTTGTGTGATGGATGAGATAGAGGCCGCACTTGATGATGTTAATGTATACCGGTTTGCGGAATATCTCCGCAGGATGAATGATAAAACTCAGTTTATATGTATTACCCACAGACGTGGTACTATGGAGGAAGCTGATGTTCTGTATGGTGTTACAATGCAGGATCAGGGAATATCAAAGCTTCTTGAGCTTAAGGCAAGCGAAATAGAACAAAAGCTTGGAATGAAAGCATAAAATACCGCATACTTTCCTTTGTGTACAGAAAGAATCGGATTGGAGGAATTGATTATGGGATTGTTTGAAAAAATTAAAAACGGACTCAGAAAAACCCGTGATGCACTTTTCGGGAAAATTGACAAGCTTCTTAAGTCCTTTACAAAAATTGACGATGAGCTTTTTGAGGAGCTTGAAGAGCTGCTTGTAATGGGTGACGTCGGTATGTATACTGCCGAAAAAATATGCGACGAGCTAAGAAAGCGTGTTAAAAGTGAGGGTATAACGGATCCGACGGAAATACGCAGACTGCTTGAGGATGTAATAACCGAAATGCTTGAGGGCGGCAATACGCTTGATATAAGCACCAAACCGTCAATAATACTTGTAATAGGAGTAAACGGTGTCGGAAAAACAACAACAATAGGCAAGCTTGCGGCGGGTTTTGTCCGTGAGGGAAAGAGAGTTACTCTTGCCGCCGCCGATACATTCCGTGCCGCCGCAATAGATCAGCTTAAAATCTGGGCAGACAGAAGCGGAGCGGATATTATAAGGCAGAATGAGGGTTCGGATCCGGCGGCAGTTGTATTCGACGCAATATCCTCTGCAAAGGCAAGGGGAAGTGATATAATTATAGCTGATACGGCGGGCAGACTCCACAATAAGAAGAATCTTATGGACGAGCTTGCAAAAATCAACAGAATTATAGACAGAGAGCTTCCGGATGCCGCCAAAGAGGTACTTCTTGTGCTTGATGCAACAACCGGACAGAATGCTGTTAATCAGACGAAGGAATTTAAAAATGCTGCGGGAATAACCGGTATAGTACTTACAAAGCTTGACGGTACGGCAAAGGGCGGCGTTGTTCTTGCAATAAGAGAGGAACTTGATGTTCCCGTAAAATATATCGGAGTCGGAGAGCAGATTGATGATTTGCAGCCGTTTGACCCGAAAGAATTTGCAAGGGCATTGTTCAGTGATGATGATATGAAGGAAGCGATTGAGGAAGCAGGTCGCGAAGAGAAAGAGACAAAACAGGAAGATATAGAAAACGCCGAAGAAAAATCCGTACCCGCAACTGCCGATATATGGGCACAGATTGACGCAGAGGCAGAGGCGGAAAGGCAAGCCGAGCTTGAAAAAGGGGAGAAAACAGAGGAAGAAAAGGAGGCGGCTCGTGCGGAAGCTGAGGCCGAGGCGAAGCGTAGAAAGGAAGAACAGAAGAAACGTTCCGAGGAAAGAAGAAACAGAGCAAAGCAGAAATATAATTGGAGCACAGAGCCGACAGGACAGAATGATGATGACGATTGGCTCGAGAGATGGAAAAAAGGAGATACTGATTAATCTGTCAATAGGCTTACGGATATTTTTGGAAAGAGGGAAATAATATGACTTTTGTAATTGCCTCAAATAATGAAAAAAAGATAGAAGAACTGAGAAGAATGCTCAAGCCGCTCGGCATAAATGCCGTAACCGCAGCCGAGCTTAATATTGAGCTTGACGATGTTGAGGAAACAGGTGAAACATTCAAGGAAAATGCGGAGCTCAAAGCAACGGCTGCAATGAAAAAGACGGGTATGCCTGCAATTGCCGATGATTCGGGGCTGACAGTGGATGCACTCGGCGGCAGACCGGGGGTATATTCCGCACGGTATGCCGATACCGATGAGGGAAAAATCGGTAAGCTTACAAAGGAGCTTGCAGATTCCGGAAAGACAGACAGAAGTGCACATTTTGAATGTGTGATATGCTGTTGTTTTCCAAATGGAGAGAAAATATTTGCTTTCGGCAAATGTGATGGCTATATAGGCTATGCTCCGAGGGGAACAAACGGCTTTGGCTATGACCCGATTTTCTTTGTGGAGGGTAATAAAACCTTTGCAGAGCTTACGGATAATCAAAAGGATGCTATGAGTCACAGAGGAAGAGCACTCAGAAGTCTTAGTGAACAGCTTTTAAAGAAATTCAGCGAAAAATAAGGGGAGTAATAAATGCTTACAAGTAAACAAAGAGCGTTTTTGCGCTCGCTTGCAACAAATGAAGACACAATACTTATTCTCGGAAAGGGCGGAATGAGTGAGCAGATAATAAAACAGGCGGATGATGCCCTGACCGCACGTGAGCTTATAAAGGGAAAGGTCCTTGAAACGGCGGATATTTCTCCGGGAGAAGCTGCGGAGCAGATTGCTGCCGAAACACAGAGTGATGTTGTTCAGGTTATCGGCTCAAAATTTGTTCTTTTCAGACGAAATACAAAGGAACCGAAGATAGAATTGCCCTCGGCAAAAGGAAAACGTAAAAAATGATTTTATATTAAAATTATCCGGGGTTACTGATTATGAAAACTGCAATATTCGGTGGGAGCTTCAATCCCATTCATAACGGTCACATACAGCTTGTTAATACTTTTACGGATATCTCAGGACTTGACAGGGCGATTATAATTCCGGCGTATGTTTCACCGTTCAAGGAAAAGGATAATTCCGTTACGCCTGAGCAAAGGCTTGAAATGTGCAGACTTGCCTTTGAGGGTAACGAAAAAGCAGAAATAAGCGATATAGAGATAAAAAGGCAGGGTGCAAGCTACACATACAGAACGCTTGAGGAATTGTCGGAAAAGTATGAGGAAGATGAGTTTTTTCTTATTACAGGTGCGGATATGTTTATGTCTGTTCACACATGGATGCATCCCGAAATAATTTTCCGACTTGCCGTGATTTGCACAGTACCGAGGGAGGGTGAGAGTATTGAAGCACTGCATAAGCAGGCTGAATATCTGAAAGAACAGGGTGCAAAAACCAAGATACTTGATATATCCGTCATGACTGTATCTTCAACAGAGATAAGGCGAAAAATCAGAGAGGGCAGGAGCATATCCGGTCTTGTGCCGGAGGCAGTGGAAAATTATATCAGGAAGAACAGACTGTATCTGTAAAATAAATGAGAAAGGATAAAATTATAATGGAGAGAAAAAATAAAAACGATGGTATAATTATTAATAAAATAATTGATAACCATGTACGTTACTTTAGCGAATATAAAGCCTACAGAAGTAAAAATAAATTTGTTATTCCTGATTTTGATTTCAGTGTGGAACCACAGATATTAAGCATGGGTGAGAAAATAGTTTCCCTCAGATATCAGGTCGATTCTCCCTCGTGGGACAGGGGAATATCCGAGATATGTACGGGAATGGGTTCGGATACCAATGCTGCACTGGGAATGGCAGAGGGAAGCTTTATGTTCGGGCTTATGGATGCTTTGATAAAATTTTGCACGGGTGAGAATCCCGAAAGTCTTGAAAGTGAATTTCTTGGAAATACTCATAAATGGAAGGCATATATCGGAAATATATGCGGAATGGCTTCAGAGGAAGACAGGGAGGATTCGGGTGCTTACAAATACTGGGAAATTCTCAAAGATGATATTGCAAAAAGAATAGGCAATCAGAAGCTTTGCTATGTAAAGATATATGCCACAAATACCGGTGCCGGAGAAACGGTGGGAGAAGTCAGGATAAATAATCTTAAATGTGAAGAACTCGGCAAGTCGGTAGAGGAAATAGCAAAGGGCTGGAATAATAAATCGTTTAAATCCGAAAAGCAGTTTGTTATTCTGAAACAGGAGGAGGAAACAACTATTCCGTACCCGTACACCGAAAATGATATTTATGATAAGGTGGTTATTGCCTGTAAGCTGGCGGAGGAGTGCCATAAGAAAAATGATTATGATGTATATGATTTACAGCGGCTCCAAAGACTGGTTAAGGATGCTGACCTTTCGGATGAGCTTTATTTGTTTATACCCGAAATTTGTGCGGAAGATATTTTTGAAATAAGCTCGCAGGATATTGTAGCCATAAATTATGGCAGCGGAGTGTTAAAAGAAGAATTTTACAAAACGCAGATTTATTCATACAGCATGATAAAGGATTCAATTTACAGGGTACTGGAAAGCGGATTGTTCAGTGAACCGAACGGCATTTACATGACGTTTGTAAGTATGAGTTCAATATGTAATATTGTTGAACAGATGCGTAACAGCGGAGAAAATGTTGATGATTTCAGTTCAATATGTTTGAGTTTATCATTCGGCATGAGCAGTAATTACCATGTCAGATAGGTCGGTCTGCACTAAAAAAATTTCGTTGTGCTTGAAACGGGCGGAATATACTGGTATAATAGTTTGTGTTGATAAAAAGTTGATTGTCGGAAGTGATTTGATGACTGTTAAGGATTATGAGGAAATAATAAGCGGACGTATGAAGGGTGCACGCTTCAAGCACTCAAAAAACGTTGCAAAAGAGGCTGTGCGTCTTGCGGAAAAATACGGTGCGGATGTAGAAAAGGCTGAGATAGCGGGAATACTGCATGATGCGACAAAGGAAACCCCCGAGCAGGAGCAAATGGAGCTTATTGCACGTGCAGGCATAGAGCTTAGTGAGCTTGAAAGAACAAGCCATAAGCTTTGGCACGCGATATCGGGAAGTGCTTTTATTCAGGTGGAGCTTGGAATTGATGATGAGGATATAATCAATGCGATAAGATACCATACTACGGGAAGAGCAGGAATGAGCCTTCTTGAAAAGGTTATCTTTGTCGCCGATTTCACCTCGGCGGAAAGGGATTATGACGGTGTCGATAAAATGCGGAAGGTCGCAGACAGGGGGCTTGATAATGCAGTCCTTGAGGGAATGGGATTTACTATAGCGGATCTTGCCGAAAGAAAGCTTACCATTGCACCGGATACCTTTGAGGGATATAATGAATTGGCATTTATAAAGTCAAACGAAAAAAATAAACAGAAATGAGGGTTAAAATGACATCTTTGGAAACAGCAAGACTTGCTGTCAAGGCACTGCTCAGATTAAAGGGTCTTGACGTAAGCGTGATAAAAATTAGGGATATTTCCTCTATTGCGGACTATTTTGTCGTAGCAACGGGTACATCAAATACCCATGTCCGTGCACTTGCAGACGAGGTTGAATACAGACTTGACAATGAGGGAATAAGCGTGAGCCATATTGAGGGCTATCGCTCGGATTCATGGATACTTCTTGATTATGTTGATGTTGTTGTTCATGTATTTTCGGACGAGGGACGTAAATATTACGACCTTGAACGTCTATGGCAGGACGGAGAAAAAATCGATATATCTGATATTGAAGAAATGCCGCTTGAAATGCTGTTCCCGACAGCAAAGTAAGTGGTAATATAAAGGAGAGGACAGAAATGAGATACGACCACAAAAAAATCGAGCCGGTATGGCAGAAAAAATGGGAGGATGCAGGTATTTATCATGCCGAGGCAAATTCGACAAGACCTAAGTATTACGCTCTTATAGAATTTCCCTATCCTTCGGGAAAGGGACTTCATGTAGGACACCCGCGTTCATATACCGCACTCGACATAGTAGCAAGAAAGCGCAGGATGCAGGGATATAATGTTCTTTATCCGATAGGCTGGGATGCTTTCGGACTTCCTACCGAAAATTTTGCAATTAAAAATCATATACACCCGAAAGAGGTTACAAAGAAGAATGTAGCACGATTTAAAAATCAGCTTCAGTCTCTCGGTATTTCCTTTGACTGGAGCAGGGAAATAAATACGACCGACCCGTCCTATTATAAATGGACGCAGTGGATATTCCTACAGCTTTTCAAGCACGGTCTTGCATATAAAAAGGAAATGGCTGTGAACTGGTGCACAGGCTGTAAATGCGTTCTTGCAAATGAAGAGGTCGTTGACGGAGTATGCGAACGCTGCGGAAGTGAGGTTATAAGAAAGGTAAAATCTCAGTGGATGCTGAAAATTACGGCATATGCGGAAAGACTGATAAATGACCTTGACCTTGTTGATTATCCCGACAGAGTAAAGGCTCAGCAGAGAAACTGGATAGGCCGCTCCACAGGCGCAGAGGTTGATTTCAAGACAACAACAGGCGATACCCTTACGGTTTATACGACCCGTCCCGATACGCTTTTCGGTGCAACATATATGGTTATTTCTCCCGAACATCCGATTATAGAAAAGCTTTCGGATGTCATAACCAATATGGACGAGGTACGCAAATATCAGGCGGAGGCAGCTAAAAAGTCGGATTTTGAGCGTACGGAGGTCGCAAAGGATAAAACAGGTGTAAGGATAGACGGTGTTGAAGCAATAAATCCCGTAAACGGAAAGCAGATACCTATATTCATTTCCGACTATGTACTTGTTTCCTACGGCACAGGTGCTATCATGGCTGTTCCGGCACATGATACCCGTGACTGGGATTTTGCAAAGAAATTCAATCTTCCGATCATTGAAGTAGTAAAGGGCGGAGAGGATGTACAGAAAGCCGCATTTACCGATTGCGCAACGGGAATCCTTACAAATTCCGATTACCTTGACGGACTCAGTGTTGAGGATGCAAAGAAGAAAATAACCGAAAAGCTTGAGGAACAGGGCATAGGCAGGGCAAAGGTTAATTACAAGCTCCGTGACTGGGTATTTGCACGTCAGCGTTATTGGGGTGAGCCTATTCCGATTGTGCATTGTCCGTGCTGCGGTGCGGTTGCCATTGACGAGAGCGAGCTTCCGCTTGAGCTGCCGGAGGTTGAATCATATGAGCCGACCGATACCGGAGAGTCACCGCTTGCGAAAATGACAGATTGGGTAAATACAAAATGCCCGAAATGCGGCGCAGATGCCAAGAGGGAAACGGATACAATGCCGCAGTGGGCGGGATCTTCGTGGTATTTCCTCAGATATATGGATCCGCACAACGACAAAGCACTTGCCTCAAAGGAAGCACTTGAATATTGGTCACCTGTTGACTGGTATAACGGCGGTATGGAGCATACGACACTTCATTTGCTTTACAGCCGTTTCTGGCATAAGTTTTTGTATGATATCGGTGTTGTACCCACACCCGAGCCGTATGCAAAAAGAACAAGCCACGGTATGATTCTCGGAGAAAACGGAGAGAAGATGTCAAAGGCAAGGGGAAATGTTGTTAATCCCGATGAAATAGTAGAGGAATACGGAGCAGATACAATGCGTTTGTTTGAAATGTTCCTCGGTGATTTTGAAAATGCCGCACCGTGGAGTTCAGACAGCATAAAGGGATGCCGCCGTCTTGTTGAGAGATTTTATAATTTCCTCAATGTCATGACTGACGATGAGGGAATACGTCCGGAGCTTGAAACACCGATAAATAAGACAATAAAAAAGGTCGGCGATGATATAGAGATACTGAAATTCAATACCGCGATTGCCGCTCTTATGACGCTTATAAATGAAATTTATAATACAGGCTCTGTTACAAAGGGTGAACTGAGGATATTTACAATACTTCTCAGTCCGTTTGCACCTCATGTAGCGGAGGAGGTATGGGAAAAGGGCAGGCTCGGAAGCGGTTTTGCGGCGCAGCAGAAGTGGCCCGAATATGATGAGAGCAAATGTATTGAATCTACTGTGGAGATAGTTGTACAGGTCAACGGAAAGGTTCGTGACAAGATAACCGTAGACGCGGATATAGATCAGACCGGAGCCATAGAGAAAGCTAAGCAGAGCGAAAAGGTACAGAGCTTTATTGACGGAAAGAATATCGTAAAAGAGATCTATGTCAAGGGAAAGCTTGTCAATATTGTAGCAAAGTAATAATGGATGTCGCCTGACATATTCGATATTTCGGAAAACAAGGACGGGACAGCATAGCACAAATTTGATTATCATTCACATACTCGAACTTTGAGTATGTGAATGGATCTCTATTTGCGTATTATTCTGATCTCAATGTAAAATGGGCGTATTACATGATGATAAAATCGTTTTTGGGAAAGGAATATGAAATATGGTTATTAGAATCAAATCACCGAAGAAAGTATTAATGGGATTAAGGGTTTTGTTTGCTGTTGTATTGGCTATTATACTGATATTTGTTATAAAAGTGGTTGCTGATACGATTGCCGATAAGGATTATGTAAGTGTGGACGCTAAGATAACCTCAGTTTTCGTTAGAGATGAAAACGGAATCAGAAGGAAAAATTCAACAAATAAAACTTCGTTTGTGAGATACGGCACGATCGAATATACCTATAACTCGCAGGAATACACATCAGAAATAAAATTGGAATCGTTTCATAACGCAGGCGAGGGAGATACGATAACCATAAGAGTCAATCCTGATAACGCTCATGAAATAGCGGAGGATTTTGAAAATAAGGGCATAGTTACCGGTATTTTCGGTATGATAGTTTTTGACATACTTATTTTTTTATTAATAAAATGGTTAAAGAAAAAGTATTATTCCGAATCAAATGAGTAATTAAATTATAACCGTATTTAAAATAAAATGAGGGCAAATCACTTAGTGTGACAGCCCTCATTTTTTATATTGACTGATTGTTATACTGCAAACTACTCTGTTATATTTCGCCGGGAAGGGTAGGCTGCCTACCGTTCGTACCGTGTGGTGGAGCAGGCATTTGACCGTCTGTTGTGTCAGGCATTGTACCGGACTGTTGTCCGCCCATGCCGCCGAAGCCTCCTCTGCCGCCCATGCCGCCGAAGTTGCCCCTACCGCCGCTGTATGTGGTATTTCCGCTTGAATCGGCATACGTCAGAGTTTCGGATATTGTAAAGGTGGAATAAAGCGTTCCTTCCGCTGTGACCTCCGGCTTAGTGTAATATCCTTGTACATTGTCGCCTGTTACTGTGCCGCCTGTATATACCTTATAGGTTTCACCTGTTTTAAGATCGGCAGTGCTGAATATAATGCAGCCGAATTCCTTGACAGGAGACATAGCGGCAAGAACCTTTCCGCTGTTGTCGGTAAGATATACGGATGTTCCGGCGGACTGATTTTGTTCAAAAAGTACAGCTGCAATATTCTGACCGTTTGCGGAGGGCATTTCAAGCATATCGGAAGTACCGGCACCTATAAGAGTACCGCCTGACAAAGTACAGCTTCCGTCATGGTCAAGTATTCCGTTTCCGCTTTGTGTTGTTCCGTTTATTACAACTGTGCCTCCTGAAATATCGAGGTTGCCGTTGCTGTCAAGACCATCGCCCTGTGCATTAACATATATAGTACCTCCGCTTATTTTCAAAGTACCGGTTGATGTATCTGAAGTATCGTTGGTTTGCTCAAAATTCTGAGGAATTTTTCGTCCGAATCCGCGGCCGCCGTCCATTCCTCCAAGACCGCTGAAGTCGTTGCCGCCCGAGCAGTTTACTCCGTCATCATCCGCCGTAAGATCTACCGTACCGCCTGAAATATTGATATTATCCGCTTCAAGACCTTCATGTGACTGCTCGACGGTTATGTTTCCTCCGCTTATATTTAGTGTATTGTCTGCATGGAATGCATCGTCACCGCTTTTAAGCGTCATGGTACCGTTTGTTACGGTGATATCTCCGTTGCTGTGTACTGAATCGTTATATGCGTCCACTGTGATATTTCCGCCGTCTATATTTACGGCAGTACCCGCCTTGAGCGCTTTCATGCTGTCGGTTGTGTCGGAATTTGCCGATGAAGCCGTATCCGAAGCGCCGCTTCCTGTTGTGACTGTGATATCACCGCTTTTTACGGTAAGTACTCTTTCAGCCTGTATACCGTCATTTGCGGCTTTAATGCTGATAGCCGCATTTTCTATGCTGACATTTCCCTTTGTTTCATCTTCGGTTTTGTTGTAGTTTGAACGCATACCGTCACCGTCACGGCTTTCTACGGTTATATTTCCTCCGCTTACGTTGAGATTATCCTTACCGGATATTCCGTGATGTTCCGAGGTTACATTGATCGTCCCGCTTTTTATATTGAGAGTATCCTTTGCGGTTATGCCGTTATTTCTGTCTGCTGTAACATTAAGCGTACCGCCGCCGAGGATGGTGAGGTTATCCTGTATATAAAGTGCGGCATTGGGAACCTCACTGTCATCACTGTCCGAGCCTGTATATACTCCTTCATCGGAAATACTGTTGGTCGTTCCTTTTTCAAGTGATATGACGGTTTCGGAGCATTTCGGGGCATATATGGCAGGACCGTCCGAAAAGTGGATATCTGCATTATTCAAAACGATATTGACGGTATCGTTTTCTCCGGCATCAATAATAATCTGACCGTTTTTTAGATTGCCGCTTACGATATATGTACCCTTATCATTAATTGTTACAGTGCTTTTATCCGCTTTTGCACCCTTTCCGCTCACTGATGCCGAATCTCCGTTAAGGGTGATTTTAGTTGCTGTACTTTCATTATAGGAAAGTTCTACGATTTCATTGTTGCTGCCGGATGAATCGGTCGTTTTTGCGGACGTTTCGGAGGTATCCTTTTTTTCAGCATCATTGCAGCCGGAAATAAGGAGACTGCTTGCAAGCGACGTACATAAAAGTGCAATCATAAGGTTGCCGAATTTTTTGTTTTTCATATCGGTATCTCCCGTTCTTAGTTTTCTTGATATAATTATAACGGTCGGATAAAAATATATTATGTTTTTGCTGTAAAGCAAATGTAAATTAAGTCTTAATTTTTTTAAAGGCAATTTTTGCATTTTCTGAGTGTTGTATAAATTTGCTTGATTTTATTGAAAAGTCTGTGTTATACTATACCCATGACTGTTATCGGATCTGATTAGATTTTAACATATAAATTTATTTTATGCAATTACAAAAAGAAACAAATTATCGGATTACAGCTTTAGTATCAGCAATTTAAAATTAGCTTTGCAAGATGCTGTATCTGATGCTTTGGTTAAGAGGTGCAGATATGGAATTTGAATTGAAAAAATGGGATCTTACTTATCTTGATGATTTTTTGAAAGCAACAGATGACCCTGAACTTGCGGAAAATATGTGTGAAAATCTTCCGTACCCGATGGATAACGCATTCGCCTTTGAGTATATAAAGGAGAGGTTACTCAACAGTGAAGAAAAGCAGATATGCAGGGCAGTTGTTATTGATGGTCATGCCATCGGCGGAGCGGATGTTATACTGGGAAGCGGTGATTTTCAGAAATCCGCGGAAATTTCCGTCTGGCTTGCAAGGCAGTACAGAGGGAAGAATATCGGTTCGGCTGTCATAGCCCGGATATGCAGGGAGGCATTTGAAAAGTTTGATATTGTCAGGATAAGTGCACATCCGTTATCTGCCCATAAAATGGTGGGAACTGCATTGGAAACCGCAGGATTCCGACATGAGGGAACATTGCGAAAGGCGATATTCAAAAACGGAAAAATATATGACTCTGAGATTTATGCTGTGCTTAGGGGAGAAATTTGAAATACAAAAAAAGCGTGTAAGCCGTTGTATACGGCTTACATTTTTTTTGATTAATCAGATTTATTATGCTTGGCATTTGATTTTAGGAAAGCTTTTCCCTGTTCAATAAAAATTTCCCTTTGCTCGTTTGTCATTGAGCGGAAAATACGCAGCAATTCGCTCTCTTTACCTTCATCCATGCTTTTAAGTGTCATACCAAGAAGATAATCGAGACTGACATCAAAGTATAATGCTATTTTTTTCAGTGTGTCAAAGTCGGGTTCACGCGTATTTTGAACATAGCTGCTTATTGTTGATGGTGCAATATTTAATTTTGCCGCAAGATTTTTTTGTGTTATATTATTTTCCTCTATAAGTATTTTGAGTCTATTTCCAAATTCCATGTTATCACATCCCAAAGATAATAATAAATATAACATAATAAATTTAAAATAAAATTTACGAAATGAGTTGACAAAACTCGAAATGAGTATTATAATATATTTAAAGATGACAATCTTATTTTGGAATCATCTTAACTTTGGATTCAATAAATATTTTATACTGTAAAGATGAGGTATTTATACGAATTGGGGGAATCAAAGGTTGAAATTTCTGAGAGAGATTTTCAACGAAATATTATGTACTTGTCCTGATGTTCCGCCGGAAACAGGAGGAATACTTGGCAGTCAAAATGGTTTAGTAGTAGATTTTTTATTTGATAAGGGAATTAATCACGATTTTCCTGATCGATATGTACCGGATATTAACCGGTTAAATAGAAAAATAGAAAACTGGATAAACGCAGGTATTGAGTTTTGCGGAATTTTTCATACACATTTTCCGTATGGAAGAGAGCTTTCCGAGGCTGATAAAAGGTATATTACAGAAATTTTAAAAGCTGTACCTCAAAAAATGCTTTATTTTCCTATTGTTTTTCCGAATAAAGAAATGATAGTTTGGAAAGCAGAAATTATAAATGATCAGTTGATACTTTCACATGAAAGTATAGAATTGATAAATAAATTAAAATGAAAGGTGATATTTAAAAATGAAAACAAAAGTTGAAAAAACAGTAAAAATCCCGCAGGGAAAATTCTGTGGCGGCAATTGCTCGGATTGTGTGTATTATGAGGCAAGAAACAAAGACAGCAACGGTAGAGGTTATTGCAATCACTACGGCACTCATTACTACCCGTCGGAAAGACAGGGCTGCGGTTGGTATAAACAAGAATGAGATAATTACTGTGTTTTTGAATCAAGGCTTTGAAAAATGATATTATTTTAGTATCATTAAAATCCCATTATGACAGGTAAACGATGAATTATTTTTCATATGAGGTGAATTGCAATGGAAGAAAAAAAGGTACTTATGTTTCTGGATAAAAACAGAGAATATTTATTTCCTAATGACAAATATTCTGAAACTCAGGTCCGGGAAGCTTTAAGAAATGCATCTGCCGGATTTGAGTCTGTTATGAGTGGTATTCCTTTTAAAAAACCCGGAACTTTACTTGCACTATCTATCTTTCCGGGTTTTTTTGGAGTGGATCACTTTTATCTCGGAAATGGTGAGATATTAAAGGGATTATTAAAATTGTGTACATGGGGCGGTTTCGGTATATGGTGGATAGTAGATATCATTTTTGCTAAAAAAAGATGTCGTTCCTATAACTGTAAATTACTCTTAGCGACAATATATGATCCGACAATAGTGAAAAAAATAGGGAATTATCAAAAAGATTTAATCAAAGTTTCAAAAAATATTGCGGTTGCAGTTAAAGATTCTGTAAAAGATTTTCAAGATACATTGTAGAAAAAATAACGTATTGCTTATCTCGAAAATTATATGAAAATGTTTCTCTGCGGTTGCGATAGGCTCCCGCCTTTGAGGTGGGGGGAAAGATATTAAGCAGCACTCCTGCCGAAAAAGCAAGAGTGCTGCTCTATTATGCTGTTCTTTTGTTATGCAGACGCAGGCGGTCGGAAATCATAGCAATAAATTCGCTGTTTGTAGGCTTGCCTCTGCCATTGTGGATGGTATAGCCGAAATAAGAATTGAGAACATCCACATCACCTCTGTCCCAGGCAACCTCTATAGCGTGACGGATTGCACGTTCGACACGGGATGAGGTTGTCTCATATTTTTTGGCAACGGAAGGATATAATTCCTTGGTGACAGCATTGATAATTTCGGGGCGGTTTACACACATCATGATAGAGTCCCTGAGATAATGATAACCCTTGATATGAGCGGGAACACCGATCTGGTGCAGGATATCCGTGATGGTTATTTCCAGTTCCTTGTCTATACTGATAATTTCGCCGTCTGCTTTTATATTGCTGCCGGAGGAACAATAGCTCAGAAGATCTGAAATACGCTCAAGAAGATCCTCGCAGCGGTACGGCTTTATTACGAAATATGCAGCCCCCGCACAAAGTGCCTCATGTTCGAGCATTGGACTGTCATAGCAGGAAATCAATACAAATACCGGTTGGACGGAATTGCTCTCTTTCCTGACTTGACGGATAACACCCACGCCGTCAATATTACTCATAAACATATCCATCAAAACAATATCCGGCTGAAATTCCTTTATTTTTTCCATAACATTTATACCGTCTTTTGCACAAAATTCCGGAATAAATCCTCTTTCCTTAAAAAGCTCCGGTCTTTCCGATTCAAATTGTTCTTCTTTTTCCGTAATCAAAATTTTAAATTGATCTTTCATGGTTTAATCCCCCGTTAATTTTTTTGATGATATTATATTACCATAATTTACCATATTTGGCAAGAGTTTATTTGAGGGATTTTTTAAAAATTAAAAATTTTATTGATTTGCCAAAATTACGGCTGTTAATTTGTTTCCTTTTGTACAAAAGTGTTGTTGAAATCTGTCATATTTTCCGCAAAAATAGCGTATCCGTGGGAAGGGTCATTTATAAATACATGAGTAACGGCTCCGACAAGTCTTCCGTTCTGGATAATCGGACTTCCGCTCATACCCTGTACGATACCGCCTGTTTTCTTAAGGAGTTCCGTATCCGTTATTTTAATTACCATATTTTTGGTAATATTGACATTATTATAACTTATATCCTCTATTTCTATATCATAATATTCGGGAGTATTTCCTGAAATGGTTGTGCATATCTGTGCTTTACCCCTGACAACCTCCTGTCGGAATGCAACGGGAATATCCTTTCCCTGACAAAAAGCGTCACCATTCAGCTTTCCGAAAATTCCGCATTCCGCATTTGCACTTATCCTGCCGATTGCACGGTTATCCGTGAAAAAGCCTGAAAGCGACCCGGGATAGCCGCCTGTGCTTTTTTCGACAGAGGCTATATTTGCAAAGACAATATCCCCTTCGGAGAGAGGCATTATGCTTCCGCTTTCACTGTCGCTTATACCATGACCGAGCCCTGCGAATGTGCCGGTTTCCTTGTCGGTAAAGGTTACCGTTCCTATTCCGGCACAACTGTCACGCACCCAAAGACCTATGCGGTAGCTTTTCAATTGAACATCACGAACAGGTGTTATTTTTGTCGTATAGCTTTTTCCGTCACGGCAGCCGGTTATACTTATCGGATTTCCTCCGCTTGTTTCAACAATATCCATAAGCTGTTCGTTTGTTTCAAGCTTTTTTCCCTCGACCGAGGTAATAATATCTCCGCTGCAAATTCCCGCATCGGCGGCAGGATTTTTATTTCCCCCCGCAGTGGGAACATCCGATGTCTGTGCAACGACAAGTCCGTCGGTGTACAGCCTTATTCCGAAAGGTTCACCGCCGAGTGTTACGTTTTTTCTCTGAGTAAAATTAACGTTTACCTCTTTGACGGGAACCGAACCGAAGAGCATGATTCTGGCACTTGTCGTGTTTTCGGCGGAAATATCCGATGCCGCATCGGCAGTATCATATTTTACGGAAATTGGAAAAGAGCAGAAGCTTATTTCACTGTCGGGACTTACAGAAAGCTCATCGGGAGTGAGATAAGCGGCCGCACTGCCGATACCGAGGGTAAGCATTGATAAAGCGGCAATATATGCCGTCAGAGTTTTAAAAAATTTTCTGATAATTTCACCCCCTCAAAATTATTATTACCGATAATTACGAAACGAACATGGGAAAAAATTTTTTATATCAATTTTAAGTATATATTACATAATTTTGTTTTATATTATTTTTAACATTTATTTTTATTTTATTATATTAAAAAATAAATTTAATTTTTATCAGACCCATAATTGGGGTAAAAAACTATCTTGGACTGACTGTGTATATGTACTAACCATCGGTTGTTCTTCTAATATAGATTTTATGTCGAACCTTTTTATCACTGTTTTCTTATCCGCTGATAAAAGTGTCATCGAAACATTGGAAAAATCTATACGACCGTCAGAACTTGTATTACTTAATACCCTACAACCAAAGTCTATTGATAACTTTATACTGTTGTATACTTGCTGTACATCACCCTTAGATGACTCCTCGTCCTGTGACGATTCCTTTGAGGTGTCATCTACTTTTTCGCTTGGTTCGCTTGGTTTGCTTGGGTCACTTGGTTCACTTGGTTCGCTTGTGTCACTTGGTTCGCTTGTGTCACTTGGTTCGCTTGATTCACTTGGGTCGCTTGATTCAGTTGAACTGTCCTCTGTTGAAAATTCAGATGTATCCACAGATTCATCATGTGTCAGAACACTACTTTCAGTGTTTTCATCTGATGTTTCAGACACATCTGTGACCTCAGAATCCGTTGACTGCTCTTCCTCGGGTATACCTCCACTATCACCTACTTCCGACTCAGTAGTAAGTACCGAACCATCATCTACCGCTATCGCCGATAACGACATTGATGATGCTAATACCATCGATAACAAACACACTGATACTACTCTCTTAAAGTTTTTCATCGAACTACCGCCTTTCCTGACCTATTTTTTAGGTTTCTTTTTATATATTATAAAATTAAGTACCTATTTTAAATAACAGGTAGCGTTAGTTTGTTCATGTTGAACTGAAAATTTTGACAGTCGTAGTGAGATGCTCAGGCATAAAAAATAGACCGATAGTGTACACTATCGGTGCATTGATGTTCTTTAACTTTTATCCTATTAGTATATTAGCATACACAAAACCCCGTGTTCCATAGAATATACTGCATATACTCTCTCTGCACTTTTTTTCATTATAATAGACCAATGACCCAGAGGGGATTTCTTAAAGTTATCTATCCATCCCTTTGGATCATACTCAGCAATTATTTGATTACAATTAGATGTACCAGTACTATAGAAATTTCCATGGGCTAATGTTTGCTCTACAATACAGTATTCAAGAGAGTCTCTCTCGATCGAAGTAGCATCTTTAATGTCTTCTTTAGGACTATATACTCCATTAACAAAAGCCTCTGGTATTCCAATACGTATTTCCTCCTTCTCATCCTCAGGTAGTGCATCAAACCACTGTTGCCTCTCCTTTGCGTTTTCTTCGGTATAACCATCCCATTTAACTTCGTTAAGACCAGCTTGTCGTCTATAATAATTAATGTACTGCACTATCTCAGGACACTCGTACATTTCATATCCGCCTGTAGAGTATACCTTGTCCTTTTCGTGTTCACTTGCTACCCATTTTTTAGCTGTTGAAGATTGAGTACTGTTACCACTCGGCTTAGAATTATTACTCGGCTTTGAACTATTGTTACTACTCGGCTTTGAGGTGCTACTCGGCTTAGAACTGCTACCCCCATTATCCTGTGTGCTACTTGGCTTTGAGGTGTTACTACTCTGCTTAGAACTGTTACCCCCACTATTCTGTGTTCCACTCGGCTTTGAGGTGTTTCCACTATTGCTACTATTGCCACTGTTTCCGCTATTTCCACTTACTACGACCTCTATGTCAACCCTATACCTGCCATCCTCTGTCGATATTCCTACTGTACTACTACCTACACCATTCGCTGTTACCGTGTGACCATCATAGTACGCTATGTTGCTGTTACTGTAATGTGCTACAAGCGACCTCTCTGTCGCATTGGACGGCATTACCCCAGGCTCTAATGACACACTCTCCCCAACCCTTAACTGCAACGATGACTTCGGGAGAGATAGAGAAGTGATGGGGACTTGTGCAGGACTGCTTGGCTTACTGCTCTCTTTTGAACTTTCAACCTTGCTCGACTCCTGCTTACTTGCTTCTTTTTTACTTGACTCCTGCTTGCTCGACTCTGTTTTGCTTGATTCCTGCTTGCTTTTATCGCTGTCTTTACTGCTTTCTGCCGAAGATTCACTCTGTGAGCTTTCGGGAGAGCTTGTTTCCTCGCTCACTTTTTCACTTTCAACAGAACCTTCTGTGCTTTCATCAACCTTGGATTCTGTACTGCCCGTTTCACTCCCCGAGCCGTTGCAGGCAACCAATGCTCCGCCAATACCGACAGATGCTGCCAAAACAATGGCACCGATAATTACAATTTTCTTTTTTTTCATGCCGGACACCCTTTCTGTTAATTTTGATAAGAACATTATGTTGGTCGGAATAGAACATTCCGATTTTTCAAATAATGTAATCTCAATTTGATTATACTACACATAAAAATTTTTTTCAACAAAAAAATACAAAATTTATAAAAAAAGGCATAACTTCTTGCACTTGTTACAGAAAAAAATAGATAAATTCAGAGAGTTCCTCCATGATGAGCTGTACAAATCCTCTGATCTGCCGTCCCTTTCGACTGATATATCAAAAAATCATGTCTTCAAGGGATAACTGTTGTTATTATGATTATAAAATGCGACTAAATTATCACCGTCTTTGTGGGAGCTTTCGCTGTCAATTTGTCGGGGATACCCCTATGTCAATCTTTATATCGACTCGCCGCTTCAGCGTAAAAAAGTCCCTTTGAAAACAGAGTTTTTTAACGAGTTGAATTTTTATGAACGACCCTCTCATAAATAGAATAGCATTATATTCCTATTATAGTAACTTGCAGGTATGTCCTGCATTTTATTTTGTTTTGAGATTTTAATGGATTAGTGATAAATACCTGTTAGTAAAAATATGAAAAACATAGTAATAAACGTTGTCCGTTCCATGTGGATCAGAAAGCACGTATGAGGGAAATAAGTAAATATTTCGGATAAGCCTTATAAATACAGGATAGCTTAAAATATATAGCAGAAGCACATATAAAAATGTGTCTCTTGATATGTGATATATATGCGGTTGACAAACAGGCTTAAAAATTGGTAAAATATATTGTTGACAGGCATATTATGCTTGAATTTAATGGTGAAAGATGGTTTGTTATGATAAAAAGTATGACAGGCTATGGCAGATTTGAGGGTGTTGTTGAGGGAAGAAGAATCGTATTTGAAATTAAGTCCGTAAATCACAGGTTTTTCGAGCTTCAGTGCCGCACACCGAGAGGCTGTGGCTTTATAGAGGAAAGGATAAAAAATCTGATTTCAGAATATGTTACAAGAGGAAAAATTGATGTTTTTGTATCAATAGAAGCAGATGATGAGGTCGCCGCAGAGGTAAGTCTTAACCATTCGCTTGCGGCAGGATATATTAATGCGTTGAGAGAGCTTCGAGATAAATATGGGCTGACGGATGATATAACGGTTTCGCTTGTCGCAAAATACGGAGATATTTTTACGGTACATAAGGCGCCGGAGGATGAGGAGAAGCTGTGTGAGATAGTTGAGCAGGCAGGTAAGCAGGCACTTGAGGCTTTTGTTGCAATGCGTGAGCGTGAAGGCGAAAAGCTTAAGGAAGATGTGCTTGAAAGGTGTGATACTATAATCGGATTGGTGTGCCGTATAGAACAGAGATATCCGCAGATGGTCGAGGAATATCGAAATAAGCTGTTTGCAAGACTGAATGAGATACTCGATGACGGAACCGCCGATCCTCAGAGAATACTGACTGAGGCTGCGATCTTTGCCGACAAGACAGCGGTTGACGAGGAGACGGTAAGGCTCAGGAGCCATATAGACCAACTTAAGTGTATGCTTTCGGGGAGTGAAGCGATAGGAAGAAAGCTTGACTTTATAGTTCAGGAAATGAACAGGGAAGCAAATACGATCGGTTCCAAAATCAGCGATGCTGAGCTTGCACATAAGGTTGTGGATATCAAATCTGAAATAGAAAAGATCAGAGAGCAAATCCAGAATATCGAATAATATATCAGTTTTCCCGGGTTATGCTCAATAATAATAACTGGAGTTGATCATATGCTGCTTATAAATATCGGTTACGGAAATATGCTTTCGGCGGCAAGGGTTATAACTATAGTTGCACCGGAGGCTTCTCCCGTCAAGAGAATTGTGCAGAGTGCAAGGGAAAGGCATATGCTTATTGATGCGACCTGCGGGAGAAAAACCAAATCGGTTATCGTAACGGACAGCAACCATGTTGTGCTGTCGGCAATTTCCGCTGAAACACTTGCACACAGAATAAGCGGCACGGACAGCGGCGAGGAGGAAGAAGGAAATGAAAAATAGCGGACTTTTGCTTGTTATCTCGGGGCCTGCCGGTGCGGGAAAGGGAACTGTTGTTTCCAAGCTCGTAAAGGACGAAAATATACGTCTCTCAATTTCCGCGACGACAAGGGCACCAAGAGGAAAGGAAGAGAACGGAAGGGAATATTATTTTTACGGGCGTGAGCAATTTGAAAAAATGATATCCGAAAACGGCTTTATAGAATACGCACAGTATCTCGAAAATTATTACGGCACCCCCAAAAGACCTGTTGAAGAATGGCGGAAAGAAGGCAAGGATGTAATCCTTGAGATAGAAGTACAGGGCTGTGAAAAGGTAAAGAACTCAGTGCCGGACTGTATAAGTATTTTTATAATGCCGCCGTCTATGGAAATTCTTGAAAAAAGACTCCGCGGCAGGGGAACGGAAACAGAGGAAAACATACAAAAACGAATGAAAAGGGCAAAGGAAGAGCTTGCACTTGCAAAGAATTACGATTACGTGGTTGTAAATGATACACTTGAGGACTGCGTGGAAAATGTAAAGGCAATAATAACGGCGGAAAAGCTCAGCTCTCAAAGATTGAGCTTTGACATATAAAATCAGGAAAGGGAGATTTTTATTATGTATGAACATTATACAAGACCTTCGGTAGATGATATTTTTGCGGGTAAGATGAGTAAATATTCACTTGCAATAGCCGTTGCAAAAAGGGCAAGAGAGATAACCGATGATATGCAGAACGATAAGGGCAAAGTATGTGATAAGCCTGTTATCGTTGCAGTAGAGGAATTTGAAAATCACAAATATTCAATTCTTGAACCGGATATAAATGAATGAGAAATTTTTAGCTGCTGCTGTAGCTGTTGAAAAAACGGGCTACAGCTATGACAGACTTTACAGCTATGCTGTTCCCGAAGAAATGTCCGGAAGGCTCCTTGAGGGCTGCCGTGTTAAGGTAAGCTTCGGACACGGACTAAGGCAGGGAATTGTAATGCATCTTTATGAAACCGGGGATATATCGGGACTGAAGGAAATATCTCAGCTTATAGACAGGGAGCCCGTATTGTCGGCAGAGCTGCTGTCTCTCGGTGAATTTATGAAGGAACATTGCTACTGCACATATTTTGATGCATTTAAAGCTATGCTGCCGACAGGCTTGTCCGTCAGGCTTACATACAGCTATAGTGCGGATAAAGATGCGGATATGTCGGGTTTTCTTCTCAGTCCGGAGGAAATCGGTGTTGTTGAATATCTGATTGCTCGAAGAAAGCCTGTAAGACAGGATTTGCTGTTGAAGGCACTTTCCATAAGTGACGAGGGTATACTTGACTGCCTTGTTGAGAAGGGAATAATAAATAAAACCGAAACGATAAAGAAACGCATTGCCGATGTTACCGTAAGGATGATAAGGCTTAGGGGAGAAATACCGGAGAGAAAATATACCCCCTCACAGGAGGAGGTTCTCAGGGTACTGACGGATGTGGGTGAAGCTTCGGTCAAGGAAATATGCTATTTTACGGGGGTCGGTATTTCCGTACCGGATAATCTCGTAAAAAGGGGGATATGTGAATATTTTGACGCCGAGCCGCCGAAAACCGAACCTTTAACGGAAGCTGAAACGGTCAGGGAAAATATAATCCTTACAAGTCAGCAGGAACAATCCTACAATGATTTGTTAAAGCAATATAAAAGCGGAAAGCCGTCCGTTTCACTGCTTTACGGAATAACGGGAAGCGGAAAGACCTCGGTTTTTATGAAGCTTATCGACAGAGTAAACGAGGACGGCAGGGGAATAATATGCATGGTTCCGGAAATTGCCCTGACACCGCAGCTTTTATCAAAGTTTACCGCAAGATACGGAAAACGTATAGCCGTATTCCACAGCGGTTTATCCCTTGGGAAAAGACTTGAGGAATGGAAAAGGGTTAAAAACGGTCAGGCGAATATTGCGGTAGGAACACGTTCGGCAATATTTGCACCTATGGAAAATATAGGTCTTATAGTTATGGATGAGGAGCAGGAGTACAGCTATAAATCATCTGCGACACCGAGATTCCACGCAAGGGAGCTTGCAAAATACAGGTGCATTATCAATAAATGTCCGCTTGTTTTATCATCTGCGACACCATCGGTGGAAAGCTGCTACTATGCACAGAACGGAAGATATCTTCTGAGCAGACTTGACAGACGTTACGGAAATGCAAGACTGCCTCACGTCATAACAGCGGATATGAATATAGAGCGTGAGCAGGGGAATAATTCCGGCTACAGCTCGGTTCTGCTTGAAGCGATTGATGATAATCTGAAATACGGTCACCAGTCAATAATACTTCTTAACCGCAGGGGGCATAATACTTTTGTTGCCTGCCGCTCATGCAATGAGGTGATATCCTGTCCGAACTGCTCGATATCACTTACATTTCACAGTGCAAATAACAGACTTATGTGTCACTACTGCGGATACAGCATACCCGCACCCGATAAATGTCCTTCCTGCGGTTCCGATAAGCTCAGATATTCGGGAGCGGGAACGCAAAGGGCGGAGCAGGAACTGAGGGGATTTTTCCCGGATGCCCGTATACTCCGGCTTGATACGGATTCGACCATGCAAAGATATGCTTATGAGAAAAAATTGGGTGATTTCCGTAACGGTGAGTATGATATAATGCTTGGCACACAGATGGTAGCAAAGGGTCTTGATTTCCCGAATGTTACGCTCGTGGGGGTTTTGTCTGCGGACAGTATGCTGCATGGAGATGATTTCAGGAGCTATGAGCGTACGTTTTCACTTCTTACTCAGGTTGTAGGACGCTCCGGCAGAGGCGGACTTGAGGGCAGGGCGATAATTCAGACCTATGAACCGCAGAACCCTATAATAGAATTTGCCGCCGCACAGAATTATGATGAATTTTTCAAGGCTGAAATCGTTTTAAGACGTGCAATGCTGTATCCGCCTTTTGCGGATATAGGTGTCGTTGCCTTTTCATCGCAGGACAGACAAAAAACGCATGATGCGGCGGATTATTTTACGGACAGACTGAAGGCTGTCGCAAAAGAAATTTATTCCGAGCTTCCGCTGCGTGTTATGGGGCCGTCACCGGCTGCTATATCAAAAATCGGCGGCAAATACCGGTACAGGATAATTATAAAATTCAAAAACTGTAAAAGATTTCGTGAAATGATGTCGGGACTTCTTATTGAACTCGGAAATAACAGACAGTATTCGGATGTTTCCGTATATGCCGATATTGACCCCGACAGCATTATATAGAATTAAAAATTTATGCACGGTACGGTGCGGATAACATGGAGGATGTTATGGCTTTAAGAAATATTGTAAAAGAGGGCGACCCTATTCTGACAAAGGTATGCCGCCCGGTAGAAAAGTTTGACGAAAAGCTTGCAACGCTGCTCGATGATATGTATGAAACCATGATTAATGGTGAGGGAGTTGGTCTTGCCGCACCGCAGGTGGGAATACTTCGCAGGATTTTTGTAATAGATATAGGCGACGGAAAGCTGGAATTTATAAATCCGAAGATAGTCAAGACAAAGGGAAAACAGGAGGGAAGCGAGGGATGTCTTTCCTGCCCGGGCGAATTTGGTATAACCGTGCGTCCTATGTATGTGACAGTAATTGCATATAACAGGTGCGGAGATAAATTCACTCTCAATGCCGAGGGACTTCTTGCAAAGGCAATATGCCATGAAAATGACCATCTTGACGGTATTCTTTTTAAGGAACACGTTATAAGAAAGATAGACCCCTCGGAGCTTAAGGATTAGGGGAACGGGGGATAATATGAAAATAGTGTTTATGGGTACTCCCGATTTTGCTGTTCCGTGCCTGAAGGCTCTTGTGGATGACGGAAACGAAATTGCAGGGGTATTTTCGCAGCCTGATAAACCAAAGGGAAGAAAGCTTACCCTGACACCTTCGCCCGTAAAAGCGGCGGCAATCGGATACGCTCTTAAGGTTTATCAGCCAACCACTCTGAGGGACGGTAAGGCTCTTGATATATTAAAGGAGCTTGAACCGGAAATGATAGTGGTTGCCGCATACGGTCAGATACTTCCAAAGGAAATAATTGAATTTCCCAAGTACGGCTGTATAAATGTACACGCTTCACTTCTTCCCGAATACAGAGGTGCTTCACCGATACAGACAGCGATAATTGACGGTAGGACTAAAACCGGAGTCACGGCAATGTATATGGATGTCGGACTCGATACAGGCGATATGCTTATGAAAACAGAGGTTGAAATAGGTGAAAACGAAACCGCTGATGAGCTTCACGACAGACTCGCTCAGGCGGGGGCGGAGCTTATAGTAAAGGTAGTACACTGCGCATTGGAGGGTACACTTGTAAGAGAAAAACAGGACGACAGTAAATCATCATATGCGAAAATGCTTACAAAGGATATGTCGGTAATAGATTTTACAGAAAAAGCACGGGATGTGCATAACCGTATAAGAGGTCTTAACTCGTGGCCCGGTGCAGCCGCACAGATTAACGGTAAAAGGGTTAAGCTTCACAGGACGCTTGTTTCAAAGGAAAGCGGAGAGCCGGGACAGGTGCTTTCGCTGAATCCTCTGATTGTAGCCTGTGGTGAGGGTGCGATTGAGATAATTGAAATCCAGCCCGAGGGAAAAAGGAAAATGACTGCACAGGAATTTATAAACGGACTGCATGAAAGCAATCCGAAAAACCTGAGATTTTCATAAGGAGAGCGGGTAATGTCAAAATCGTCAAGGCAGCTTGCATTTGAGGCTCTTATGCGTGTTGAGAATGAACAGGCATATTCAAATATAACTCTCAATATAGTACTCTCCGAAAATAAATCGGATATGCGTGACAAGGCATTTACTTCCGTGTTGTTTTACGGGGTACTTGAAAAAAAGCTTTTGCTTGATTATAATTTATCCCGATTTTCGGAAAAACCTGTAAATAAGCTTGACAAGGAAATGCTCGTAATACTGCGTATGGGGCTTTATCAGTTGTTTTTTATGGACAGTGTGCCGCCTTCGGCAGCAGTAAATGAAAGCGTAAAGTTATGTAAAGAAAATAACCTTTACAATGCCTCGGGCTATGCAAACGGTGTTCTGCGGTGTGCTTCAAGGTCTGATGGGCTGTCTCTTCCGAACAGGCGTAAAGGTAAGAACAAATATTTATCAATAAAATATTCCTGCCCCGAAAATATAATTAAACTGTGGAGGGATAGCTACGGAGATGATATAACCGAGGGAATACTTTCATCTCTTGAGGGCAGACCGCCGATTGCGGCGAGAGTAAATACGCTGAAAACAGACAGTAATAAGTTGATTTTATCGTTACGCGGCAGACATATCAGGTCGGAAGCCTCAGGGATTATTGATGATTGTATTATGCTGAAAGAAACAGGTTCGATAGAAAATATCGGACAGTACTCAGAGGGACTTTTTCATGTGCAGGATTCGGCTTCACAGCTTTGTTGTCGATTATTGAGTGCAAAGCCGGGCAATACTGTTATTGATGCCTGCTCTGCACCGGGAGGAAAAGCCTTTACAATAGCCCAGCATATGGGGAACATCGGAAATATTATTTCCTGCGATATGTATGAAAACAGGCTGAGGCTTGTAAGACAAGGGGCGGAGAGGCTTGGAATTGATATTATACGAACCGTTGCCGCCGACAGCTCAACATATAATGATTTTCCGATTGCGGACAGGGTTCTTTGTGATGTGCCGTGTTCGGGTCTTGGAATAATAAGGAGAAAACCGGAACTCAGATATAAAAATGATTTAGGACTTGACAGTTTGCCCGATTTGCAGTATCTTATACTGTGTAATTGTGCTTGTTTTGTTAAAAGAGGAGGCATATTGATATATTCGACCTGCACCCTCAATCCTGCCGAAAACGGCATGAATATACGAAAATTTCTCAAAGAGCATGATGAATTTGAGCCGTATACACTTGCTGTTCCCGCCGGCATTGCGAGAGGAATTGATGAGCCTGATAATGAGCTTACATTGTTTCCGCATATAAACGGAACGGACGGTTTCTTTATCGGTGCAGTAAAGAGGAAGTGACCTGTATGCAGACAGATATAAAATCCATGTATCCGAGTGAGCTTGAGGATATGCTCGGTGAGCTCGGGGAACCCGGGTACAGAGCAATGCAAATCTTTAAATGGCTGCATGGGGGTGTAAATTCCTTTGATAAAATGACCAATATTTCTCAAAAATTACGCCAAAAACTTAGTGAAAACTGCTATATATCTTATGCGGCTATTGAAAAAAAGTTGATTTCGTCTTATGATGATACAAGGAAGTATTTATTTTCCTTTGCTGACGGGGAGTGTGTTGAATCTGTTCTTATGAGATACCACCACGGATACACGAGCTGTATATCCACTCAGGTCGGTTGTAAAATGGGTTGTACTTTCTGTGCAACAGGAAAGAGCGGATTTTCAAGAAATTTGACTGCCTCGGAAATGATAGCACAGCTTCAAACAGAACAAAAGGATAACAGCATACGTATATCCAATGTCGTTCTTATGGGAATGGGCGAGCCGCTTGATAATTTTGATAATGTCATACGGTTTTTAAGGCTTGTCACCGATAAGAACGGTATGAATATAGGGATGAGGCATATATCCCTTTCAACCTGCGGGATAGTGCCGAGGATATATGAGCTTGCTGATTTGAAGCTCCAGCTTACGCTTTCGGTGTCACTTCATGCACCGAATGATGAAATAAGAAGCAGGACTATGCCGATAAACAGGAGATATGATATAGGAAGTCTGCTCGATGCCTGCCGTTATTATTGCAGACAGACAGGGAGGAGAATATCCTTTGAGTATGCGATGATAGACGGTGTAAATGACAGTGACAGTTGTGCCTCAGAGCTCGGAGAAAGACTCAGGGGAATAATAGCCCATGTCAATCTTATTCCTGTTAATGCGGTCAAGGGAACAGGATACAGAAAAAGCAAAAAGGACAGAATAGAGTCCTTCATAAGCGTACTGGCAAGGTCGGGAATTACCGCAACGGTGCGAAGAACACTCGGCAGCGATATTAATGCCTCATGCGGACAGTTGAGACGGAATGTTTCCGGGCATACCTGATGTCATGGCTCTTATGAAAGGTGGAATACCGCTGACGGATAAAGGGGGAGATCAAAATGGAGATATATTCAAAAAGTGATGTAGGTTTGAAAAGAAGCTCAAACCAGGATTACTGCTTGACGGGTACTTTTCCTGACGGAGCCGTATGGGCGGTTGTTTGTGACGGAATGGGAGGGGCACATGGCGGAAGTATAGCAAGCCGTGTGGCAGCAGAGAATATATCCGAATCATTAATAAGCGGCTATGACAGTGATATGTCCCCTGATGAAATACGCAATTTGCTGCAGCTTGCGGCTGAATATGCAAATAAGGCGGTTTATGATATGGCAGTTCATGTTCCCGGACTGGACGGTATGGGAACAACCGTGGTCTGTGCCGTTGTAAAAAAGAAAAGGGCACATATAATTCATGCGGGCGACAGCAGGGCATATATATGCAGTGATGAGGGTGTGCGTCAAGTAACAACGGATCATTCCGTTGTGCAGCAGCTTGTTGACATAGGACAGATAACGCGAGAGCAGGCAAGACAACACCCGAGAAGGAATATAATAACAAGGGCTCTCGGCACAGAGCCTGAACTCAGGACGGATTACAATACCGTTGAATTTGAAGACGGTGCAAGTCTGATCATCTGCACGGACGGAATGTCGAATTATATAACCGATGACAGGCTGCTTGAATTTGTAAGGGAATATAAATCCGAGGAATTGACGGACAAACTGATAGAAACTGCAAAAGAACTCGGCGGCAGTGATAATATTACCGTTGCCGTTATTGCGGATTAATAAAGCTTGGAGGGATTTCAGAGATGGATAAGGATAAATATACAGGTAAAAGGCTTGATGGTCGGTATGAAATACAGGAGCTTATCGGTGTCGGCGGTATGGCTATGGTATATAAGGCACACGATAATATAGACGATACCACAGTGGCTATAAAGATTCTCAAGGATGAATTTTCAAATAACAGTGAATTTATCAGGAGATTTAAAAATGAGAGTAAGGCTATTGCTGTTTTGTCACACCCGAATATCGTCAAGGTAAATGACGTAAGTTTCGGGGATAAGATACAGTATATCGTAATGGAGTACATTGACGGTATAACCCTTAAAGAATATATTGAACATCAGCACGTTATCCCATGGAAAGAAGCTGTCCATTTTACCGTTCAGATATTGCAGGCTATGCAGCACGCACATGAAAAGGGCATTGTTCACAGGGATATGAAGCCGCAGAATATAATGCTTCTTCAGGACGGAACAATAAAGGTTACGGATTTCGGTATAGCACATTTTTCCGATAATGTAACACGCACAATGACAGATAAAGCTATCGGCTCCGTTCATTATATCGCACCCGAGCAGGCAAGAGGCGATGATAACATTGACGGCAAGGCGGATATATATGCGGTCGGTGTAATGCTTTACGAGATGCTTACGGGAAAGCTCCCGTTTGAAGCGGATAGTGCGGTTTCTGTCGCTATTATGCAAATGCAGAATGACCCCGAGCCGCTCCGTAAAATAAACGAAAATATACCGGAAGGTATTGAAGAAATTACTCTCAAGGCAATGAGGAAGGATCCTGCTCAGAGATATGCATCCGCAGGAGAAATGCTTGAGGCTATCGAGATATTCAGACATAATCCTTCAATAAAGTTCAGGTATAGTTATTTTGTAGACGAAACTCCCACGAGATATGTTGATTCCATAAACAATACTTCCTCGGCTTCTCCGGAGTCCGCGTATGATGATGATTACGACAGCTATGATGAGCTTACCGGAAGCGTGTCAAAGACGGTTGTAAAGTGGGTAACGGCTGTAATGTCTGTTTTGGTCGTTGCCGCCATAGGAATAATGATTTATATGCTTGTCAGCAACAGCATGAAGGCAAATGAAACAAAGGATGTTGATGTTCCGCAGTTTGTAGGACAGATGTATGATGAGATACAGGCTGATAAAAGCTATAAATTCAAATATGAAATATCTGCCGAATATCAGGCGGATAAGCCCATGAATATTGTGCTTTCGCAGGATCCTGAGGCGGGATCGAAGCAGGTTAAGGAGAATGCGACAATAAAGCTCGTTATAAACAGTAAGAGCACGACCATGCAGATCCCCAAGGTTAAAAACTATACCGAGCAGGAGGCTGTCAAGAAGCTTGAAGACAGATATTTCAACTGCTATATAGCAAGGGTAAACAGTGCTGAAGTTGCTAAGGGTTATGTTATAGACTGCTCGCCCCAGGAGGGAATGGAGCAGGAGATAGGTACGACCGTTACCCTGATTGTGAGTGACGGACCTGCCGTTGAAAAGGTAGATCTGCCGAGTGTTGAAGGCATGACATATGAAAAGGCAAAGGCGGAGCTTGAATCAAAGGGCTTTACTACACAGAAAGCGGATGTTGCAAGTTCACTTGAAAATGGTAAGGTCGTAGGAACGGATCCGCTCGCAGGAAATAAGCTTACAAAAGGCTCGCTTATTACTATACAGGTAAGCGACGGCAGTAAGCAGCTTAAGAGCATCAAATACAGTATCGGCAATGATCTTCCCAAGGATGAATATGCCGAGATTACAGTTACAGTCAATGTCAATGGTACAAAGTTTGATGAAAGAACGGGCAGTCCGGCAAATGGCTTCAACTTTGATATTGAGCTTAAGGCCGATAACGCAAATGCCACCCGGAAAACGGTTACTGTTATGATTGACGGTGAGAGATATGCGGAATATATCTTCGATTTTACTACCGGAAATGTAAACAGGACATACATCAATGATAAGTATGAGATAAAGCAGGGTAATCCCGAGCCGAGTGAAGGGTCAGAGTCGCTTGATGATATAAAGGAAGAAATTATAAACAGTCTTTATAATTACGAAAGCGATAATGAGAGTGCCGAAATTGACAGTATAAGGGATGAATATGCAGACAGGATAAGTGCGGCTGAAAGTGAAGATGAGGTCAATGCACTTTTTGAGGAAGCAAAGGCTGAGATTGATGCTTTAATTTCCGAGCAGGGCGGAGAATCAAGCGAGCCTTCCGATGAACCGGTCGGACCCGATGAGTCTTCGGAGCCTTCAACAGATGATGAGCTTGCAGAGACCAGACAGAGTGCATATACCGAGATTGAGTCCTACGGATATGCGAATTACTACACTGATGAGAATTGGACAAAGGTTGAGGGAATTATCAATAAATACGATGTAAAAATCGAAGCTGCGACTTCCGTTGAAGAGATATATGATTATATACAACAGGCAAAGAATGAGATAGATACTGTTCCAAAGCTTGAAGGTTCAGATGCGTCCTCAGATTTGTCAAGTCCCATGACAGCAGCTCAGATGGGGGTAAGAAGACCTACTTCAAGGTTTGACCCTGACGGTATGCTTATTTTCTGAACGGTGAATTATGGAAAGATTGACAGGACTGATAGTAAAAGCAGTCAGCGGTTTCTATTATGTTGAAGCCGCTGACTGTGTATATGAATGTAAGGCACGGGGGATATTCAGAAAAAAGGGTATAAGTCCGTCTGTCGGGGATATGGTTGAGATTTCAGTCATAGACGAGGGAAAGGCAAATGTTGAGGAAATACTTCCGAGAAAAAATTACCTTATTCGTCCTCCTTTAGCGAATCTTGACAGGCTTTTTATTGTATCCTCTGTTTGCGAACCGTCGCCAAGCACACTGATTATTGATAAGATTTCTGCGGTGGCCGTAAGCAAGGGCATTGAGCCTGTGATTGTTTTTACAAAGGCAGATCTTGCCGATACATCGGAGCTTCTTAAAATATACAATTCCGTGGGTATAAAATGCTTTGAATACAGTATAAAAAGCGGAAGCGATAAGGAAGAGATATCTTCGCTGATGAGGGGGAAGATATCCGCCTTTACAGGTAATACGGGAGTAGGAAAATCCTCGCTCCTCAATTCGCTTTTTCCGGAACTTAGCATATCTACCGCAGAGATAAGTCATAAGCTCGGCAGGGGACGTCACACCACCCGTCACAGCGAATTGTACAAGGTTGGCGGGGGATATGTTGCAGACACCCCCGGTTTCTCGACGGTTGATATAGAGCGGTATGAGCTTATACGTAAGGATGATATATCGGGTTGTTTTCCTGAATTTGGAGAATATGCGGGTGCTTGTATGTTCAAGGGCTGTGCACATATATGCGAAAAGGGTTGTGCGGTTATTGAAGCTGTAAATGAAGGCAGGATACCTGTTTCACGTCACAACAGCTATAAGCAGATGTATGATGAGGTAAAGAATATTCCCGAATGGATGAATAAGCGGTGATTTCAAAATGCTAAAAAGAAGATGTATATTAATCGGTTCGTCCCCGGAAACAAATATAGAAACAATAAGTCGCCTGATGCACAAGGATGATTATATCATATGTGCGGACGGCGGCTATAAATTTGCCGAAATGCTTGGAGTTGTTCCCGATTTGATAGTCGGAGATTTTGATTCCTCGGAAAGACCGCTTAACTGTGGCAGCGAAATAATTTCTCTGCCTGTAAGAAAAGATGATACGGATATGTTTTATGCCGTTAAAGAGGGAATAAGGCGGGGATGCGATGAATTCATTTTGGTTGGTGCAACCGGTGGAAGGCTTGACCACACCTATGCAAATTTTTGCGTCTTGAAATATATTGCAGACAGAAAAATACCTGCCCGTATTATTGACAGTAAAAATGAAATATATGTTATAAATTCTTCCGCAGGTGACATGGATACTAAGCCCGGAATAAATAATCTGTCAATACAAAATAAATCCGGTTATGGTTTCGGAATATTTCCTTTCGGATGCGAAAAATGTACGGTATCTCTGACAGGCTTTGAATATAATGCGGATAAAACGGAGATGACAACGGATTTTCCGCTCGGAGTGAGCAACAAGGTTATCAATGATCCGGCGGAGGTATATATCCACAGAGGATGTGCGATAATTATTCTTGAGGCAATGTAACATTTTTCGGTGACGGGTATATTATGGTATTGTAAGGCAAACAACAAAGCTTAAGGTCGGGTTGATTGATATGAGAAGGTGCTTTGTAAACGGAAAAATGCTGGGCTTCAGCTTGGGGCTTCTTGCGGGATTTGTTCTGCCAGACTGCTGTATAGCCGCAATAACAGCAATTTTATTGGTTATCATATCATTTTCGCTGCGCGGCAAATGCAGACATTGCTGATTTTTCGTATACTTATCTGCGAAAATGGAAATTATTTCGGGAGGTAGTTATTATGAAGATAGTTGTAGTAGACAATCCGAAATTCTGGGGTTTTTTTCTGAGGAAGGTATTCGGAATCAAAAAACTTCCCAAGCAGCCGACATAACCGCCGGCGCCGGCGTGCCGCCGGTGTCCGTCCCCGCCCTTACGGGCGGGGGTTACTCCACCGTTACTTATACTTTTTTTGATTAGTAATTGACCCGACCGTAACGTAATTTCTCTTACGTTGCGGTCGGGTGTATAAACAGGATAGTATATACAGAAAACCGGGCAATCTCAATGACTGCCCGGTTATATTCATATTAATTGATCAGTTCGTTATGGTTCTCTCTGACTCCTTATCGAAGATATGTATCTTCTCAACATCAAACGCAACCTCAACGGTTTCACCGGCTTCTGCAACGGATGATGGGTCAACACGTGCAACACAGGACGTACCTTCGATCGTAAGATACAGATAAATCTCATTACCCATAAGCTCGGTGATTTCAACTCCGGCTTCGATTATGGCATCCTCAGCCTTCTCAAGGAACTCGGGCTCATCGTGAATATCCTCCGGACGGATTCCCAGAACAACATCCTTCCCTACAAAGTGTGAAAGAACATTTTTCTTATTCTTTGATTCCGGAAGAGGAATTGTATACTGACCAAACTGAATGCCATACTCATCTCCCGAACGAACTATCTTGGAATCTATGAAGTTCATCTGAGGTGTACCCATAAATCCTGCAACGAACTGGTTACAAGGTCTTTCATAAAGGTTCTGAGGGGTATCAACCTGCTGAATGAAGCCATCCTTCATAACAACGATACGGTCAGCCATCGTCATAGCTTCTGTCTGGTCATGTGTTACATAAATAAACGTTGTTCCAAGTCTCTTATGAAGCTTGGAAATCTCGGTTCTCATGGCGGTTCTCAGCTTTGCATCAAGGTTTGAGAGCGGCTCATCGAGGAGGAATACCTTCGGGTCACGCACAATAGCACGACCGAGGGCAACACGCTGTCTCTGACCACCGGAAAGAGCCTTCGGCTTACGCTCAAGGAGATGAGCTATATCAAGAGATCTCGCAGCCTCTTCAACACGACGTCTTATTTCATCAGCAGGAGTCTTTCTCAGCTTAAGACCGAACGCCATATTGTCAAACACCGTCATGTGAGGATAAAGAGCATAGTTCTGGAAAACCATTGCTATATCTCTGTCCTTAGGGGAAATATCGTTTGCAAGAACATCGCCTATATAAAGCTCACCCTTTGAAATATCCTCCAGACCTGCAATCATACGAAGAGTTGTCGACTTACCGCAGCCTGACGGACCAACGAAGATAATAAACTCCTTATCTTCAATTTCAAGGTTAAAATTACTTACAGCCGTAACATTTCCGTCATAGATTTTGTAAACATTTCTTAAAGATACACTTGCCATAATTTGCCTCCTGAGTTCGATATCGGTAAGTGCATATCTCAACACCTGATACGCTTATCACCAATACGAAGTTTTAAATACAAAATTTAACACTATTACTATAACAGATTTTGAAGAAAAATAAAATACTTTTTTTTACTAAATTATTGCTCTTGTCTTTAGATATAATTTACATAATACAAAAAAAATATCTTTTTTTTGTGCATGATGTATACGAAAATTATTCAAATTCCATGCTTTCGACTTAAAAACATCTTAATTTCTTCATTTTTTAGTTCTCTATACTCACCAAAAGATAAAGACTCGTCAAGGGTAAATTCTCCTATCCGCAGTCTTTTCAGATGAATCACCTCCGCGCCGACACTTTGAAACATTTTTTTGATCTGATGAAATTTGCCTTCGCATATTTCTACAAGAGCAGTATTTTTTCCCGTGATCTTCATTTCTGCCGGCAAAAAGCTTATTCCGCCTGTTGTTATTCCTTCGGAAAAACGTCTTACATCCACGGGCGTAAGCTCTCTGTTGCATTCCGCTTCATACAGCTTATAAACATGGTTTTTCGGCGAAAGCATTTTGTGGGCAAACTCACCGTCATCCGTTATCAGTATCAGCCCCTCGGTATCCTTGTCGAGACGCCCTGCGGGAAACAGTCCGTCACGCTGCAAATCAGGGGATAAAAGGTCTATCACAGTTTTTTCCCGACTGTCGCGACTCGCTGAAAGAATACCTGCCGGTTTATTCATTATTATATACAGATGCTTTTTGTATTCAAGCTTTTTGCCGCCGACAAAAATTTCTGACTGTTCGGGATCATATTTTTCATCAGGTCTGCGAACTGTTAAGTTGTTCACCTTAACAAGACCTTTTCTTATCAAATTTTTTGTTTCGTTTCTTGTTGCTATATTTTGTGATGAAAGAATTTTATCTATTCTCTGAAGTGACATACATTATCCTCCAATAATATGATCATATATATGTGAATCCGTTGAAACTATTATAATTATTTTATCATATCTTTAAGCGAATGACAAATCCCGTTTGCATTTTTTTGCATATTATATCATAGGAGGGATTGTAAATTATGGAAAATATAATATATGTTGTTGAACCGGGCGATACGCTTGAGAAAATAGCAAAAAAATTCGGCACGGACGTTAATACCATAGCACGGTATAACGGGATTGCCGATATCAACGATATAAAGGCGGGTCAGATACTTCGTATTGCACCAAAGTCCGGTGAAAAGGCAGAATATACGGTACAAAAGGGGGACACTCTTTATAATATAGCAAAAATGTGGGGAACAACCGCAGAAAAGCTTGCAGAGCTTAACGGTATAAGAAATCCGGACAGGCTTGAAGTCGGACGTGTGATAAAGCTCCCTTATAATGGGGGAGATGACATATATATCGTAAAAAAGGGAGATAATCTTTTTGATATAGCAAGAATGTACAATACAACACCGGAGGCTCTTGCGGATTTCAACGGTATAACAAATCCCGATTCGTTGGAACCCGGTCAGATACTCAGAATACCGGGCAAGGATTATATGTCCGCTCTTGATAAATACACGGTACGCAGCGGTGATTCTCTATGGAAGATAGCCCGGCGTTTTGGAACTACTGTAGTTGATCTCATAAATCTTAATAAGCTGATAAATCCCGATTTAATATATCCGGGACAGGTATTAATTCTCAGATAACGTAAGGGGAAAGGTGTGTGATACGCAGACCTTTCCCTAATTTAATATTTTCTTAATATCCGATAGCCGTTATATATCCGTCACCTGTTGTTCTTGGTCCGCTTATTACTTCATATCCGGCATTTTTCAGTTGTTCTGTTAAAATATCAACCTTTTCTTTACTTCCGACACTTAATACAATATGAATATAACCTGTTCGGTTTACCCATGAAAATCCATGAAACCGTCTACCGTAGTCTGAAATAATTCTTCGGAAAAATCGAGCCTCATAAGCTCATCACCCTGTACAGCAAAATATGCCGTTGTCTTATCTGTGATAATTTTGAGTAAAGCTTCAATTCCATGTCCCTGTATATTAAACAAATAGCCGAATTCAACCCTTGTATTTGCCAATTCTCCGTAATCCTCACCTGCGTTTAAAAGCT